>CALKAA010000226.1 GCA_937983495.1 uncultured Gemmobacter sp.
GCGCAAC
Source organism: uncultured Gemmobacter sp. (assembly GCA_937983495.1). Classification (GTDB taxonomy): domain Bacteria; phylum Pseudomonadota; class Alphaproteobacteria; order Rhodobacterales; family Rhodobacteraceae; genus Gemmobacter. The sequence continues at coordinate 8 of CALKAA010000226.1, forward strand.
CTGACCCGGTTGCTGCTCTCCTGTGGCGCGAGCGGCGGCGGCAGCGGCCTCCTCGGCCGCCTCATCCCATTCCACTGGCTCAGGCTGACGGACCAGGGCATGCGCCAGCACCTCGCGCACATGAGTGACCGGAATGATGGTCAGGCCTTCCTTCACATTGGCCGGAATTTCCGCCAGATCCTTGGCATTTTCCTGTGGAATCAACACAGTCTTGATGCCACCACGCAACGCCGCCAGCAGCTTTTCCTTCAAGCCGCCGATCGCGCTGGCATTGCCGCGCAGGGTCACTTCACCGGTCATCGCGATATCCTTGCGCACCGGAATCCCGGTCAGCACCGACACGATCGCCGTCACCATGGCAAGGCCCGCGCTTGGGCCATCTTTCGGCGTTGCACCATCAGGAACGTGAACGTGAATGTCGATCGCCTCGAATTTCGGCGGTTTCACCCCGATTTCCGGGCTGATCGAGCGCACGAAACTCGACGCTGCGTCGATGGATTCCTTCATCACATCGCCCAGCTTGCCGGTGGTCTTCATCCGCCCCTTGCCGGGCAGTTTCAGCGCTTCGATATGCAACAGATCGCCGCCAACAGAGGTCCATGCCAGGCCAGTGACGACGCCCACCTGGTCCTCGGCCTCGGCCAGCCCATAGCGGTGCCGCTGCACGCCCAGATATTCCTCCACCTTCGCCACATCGACCGAAACCGATTTGGCCTTTTTCTGAAGGATCTCCGTCACCGCCTTGCGGGCCAGTTTGGCGATTTCGCGCTCCAAGTTCCGCACGCCTGCCTCGCGGGTGTAATAGCGGATGACATGGTTCAGCGCGTCGTCCGACACCTCGAACTCGCCCTTCTTCAGGCCATTCGCCTCCACCTGCTTGGTCAGCAGATGCTGGCGCGCAATCTCGCGCTTTTCATCCTCGGTATAGCCCGCGAGGCTGATGATCTCCATCCGGTCCAAGAGCGGCCCCGGCATGTTGTAGCTGTTGGCCGTGGTCAGGAACATCACGTTCGAGAGGTCATACTCGACCTCCAAGTAGTGATCGACAAAGCTGCCGTTTTGTTCCGGGTCCAGCACCTCCAGCATCGCGCTGGCCGGGTCGCCCCGGAAATCCTGCCCCATCTTGTCGATTTCATCCAGCAGGATCAGTGGGTTGGTGGTTTTCGCCTTTTTCAGCGCTTGGATGATCTTGCCGGGCATGGAGCCGATATAGGTGCGGCGATGCCCCCGGATCTCGGATTCGTCACGCACCCCGCCAAGGCTGATGCGAATGAACTCGCGCCCCGTCGCCTTGGCGACCGAACGTCCCAACGAGGTTTTCCCCACACCCGGAGGGCCGACGAGGCAGAGGATCGGGCCTTTCAGCTTGGCCGAGCGCGCCTGCACCGCCAGATATTCGACGATCCGTTCCTTGACCTTTTCAAGGCCGTAATGGTCAGCATCCAACACCTTCTGCGCCGCGTTCAAGTCTTTCTTGACACGGGATTTCACGCCCCACGGCACGCCAAGCAGCCAGTCGAGATAGTTGCGCACCACGGTCGCCTCGGCACTCATCGGCGACATGGATTTCAGCTTTTTCAGCTCGCCTTCCGCCTTTTCGCGCGCCTCTTTCGACAGTTCGGTTTTCTTGATGCGCTCTTCCAGCTCGGTCAGTTCGTTCTGACCGTCCTCGCCATCGCCAAGTTCCTTCTGAATGGCCTTCATCTGCTCATTCAGATAGTACTCGCGCTGCGTGCGCTCCATCTGGCTTTTCACGCGGGATTTGATCTTCTTTTCCACCTGCAAGACGGACATTTCGCCCTGCATGTGGCCATAGACCTTCTCCAGACGCTCGGCCACATCGAGGGTTTCCAGCAATTCCTGCTTTTGCGCCACCGGAATACCAAGATGCCCGGCCACCAGATCAGCCAGACGCGCCGGCTCGCGGGTTTCCGAAACGGCGGCAAGCGCCTCTTCCGGGATGTTCTTCTTGATCTTGGCGTAGCGCTCGAATTCCTCGGCCACGGCGCGCAGCAGGGCGTCGACCACCGACTGATCGCCAGGGGTTTCCGACAGCGCCTCGGCCTCGGCCTCAAAGAAGCTGTCATTGGGCAGGAAGCCCGTGATCTTCACCCGGCTCTTGCCCTCAACCAGCACTTTCACCGTGCCATCGGGAAGTTTCAGCAATTGCAGCACATTGGCCAGCACGCCGGTGCGATAGATGCCTTCGGCGGTGGGTTCGTCCACCGTGGGGTCAATCTGGCTGGACAGCAGGATATGGCGATCCTCTGCCATCACCTCCTCCAGTGCGCGAACCGATTTCTCGCGGCCCACGAACAAAGGCACGATCATATGGGGGAACACCACAATATCGCGCAGCGGCAGGACAGGATGACCCGGGACTGACGAGCTGTGGGATTTTTGGTCGCTCATGCGCGTTTCCTTGATCTGGCGGGAGGGCCGCGGCCCCGACCATCGGCAGCCCGTCCTCCCCCTCTTCGGTGTTCATATCTGGGGTTCTGTCATGTCAGTGTCAACTGCGCCTTGCATAAGATTGCCCCGGCTGATCCCGCCCGCCCTCGAATCCCCGGTCACGCAGACAGTCCAATTCCGCCCAGAATACGCCACAATCACCGGGCATCGTTTCCAAATCAGGGGCCAATACAGGTGATCATGCCCCGTTTGTGAGGACTGGTTCCATGTTCGATCTGCTTGCCCGTCTGCCTCGTCTGCCCCGCAGGGTTGCCCTTCCGGTCTCCCTGCCCAGCCCGTCCCGTATGCTGGCCCGCAGCCGCGCCAGCCAGCGGGCATGGCCGGGTGCCATTGTGGGTCAATTGCTGGATCATCTGCTGCGCCATGGCAGCTTTGCCGAGGCGCTGGCATCGCAACCGGGCTTCATGGCGCGGCGTAGCGCCGAGGGCATCACCTGCCTGCGCAATGAGGCGCATCTGTGTGGGGCCATCCTCACATCCAGGGCCGTTGCGCTTCAATTCGCCCTCACCGGGGCAGAAACCTTTGCGGGCAGCACGCTGAACCCGCTTTTGCAGGCACGGTTCGGGGCCTTGCCATCCTGGCGCGCCGGGGCCGAGGGGGTCGAAATGACCATCAGCCTCGCGCCCGGTGTCACGCTTGACCTGCGCCTGCGCGACGCCCCCGTGGACCCGCTGTTCATTGGGCGGCAATTGCCCGGCCTTTGCGTCGATCTGGTCGTGCAACTCGCCGATTAAAGCGGCTCGATATCCCCCTCGGCACGCTTGGCGTGGAACTCCGCCACGAAAGCCGCCAGCCGCTGCCCGGCAATCGCCTCGCGCAGCCCCTGCATCAGATCCTGATAATAATGCAGATTGTGCCATGTCAGCAGCATGGAGCCGATGATCTCGTCGGCCTTCACCACATGATGCAGATAGGCGCGCGAATAGTTGCGGCAGGCCGGACAGCCGCAAGCGGCATCCAGCGGGCGCGGGTCGTCCTTGTGGCGGGCGTTTTTCAGGTTCACCTGACCCTGCCGCGTCCAGCCCTGGCCGGTGCGCCCCGAACGGGAGGGCAGCACGCAATCCATCATGTCGATGCCGCGCTCTACCGCGCCCACGATGTCATCGGGCTTGCCCACGCCCATCAGGTAGCGTGGCTTGTCTTCTGGCAGAAAGCCCGGCGCGTAATCCAGCACGCCGAACATCGCCTCCTGCCCCTCGCCCACCGCAAGCCCCCCCACGGCATAGCCATCAAAGCCGATCTCGCGCAACTTGGCGGCGCTTTCCGCGCGCAGATCGCGCGTCACGCCGCCCTGCATGATCCCGAACAGCGCATGGCCCGGACGGTCGCCAAAGGCATCGCGCGAGCGTTGCGCCCACCGCATCGACAATTGCATCGACTTCGCCACCTCGGCCTCGGTCGCGGGCAGAGCCGGGCATTCGTCGAAACACATGACAATGTCCGAGCCCAGCAGCTTTTGGATTTCCATGCTGCGTTCGGGGGTAAGCATATGTTTCGAGCCATCCACATGGCTGGAAAACCGCACACCCTCCTCGGTCAGCTTGCGCAGGCCCGAAAGGCTCATCACCTGAAAACCGCCGGAATCCGTCAGGATCGGGCGTTCCCAATTCATGAATTTGTGCAAGCCACCAAGCGCCGCAATCCGCTCCGCACCGGGGCGCAACATCAGATGATAGGTATTGCCCAGCAGAATATCCGCCCCGGTTGCGCGCACGCTTTCGGGCATCATCGCCTTCACCGTCGCCGCCGTGCCAACCGGCATGAAGGCGGGGGTGCGGATCTCGCCACGCGGGGTGCTGATCACCCCGGTGCGGGCGCGCCCGTCTGTGGCGTTCAGCGTGAATGAAACCTTCTGTGCCATACCCGGCCCCTTTCATGCGAACGGGCGCCCCTCACCGGGCGCCCGCAAATTTTCGTCGAAAATTTGCTTTCGGATTTTCGCAGAAAATCCGTCGGCGTCTTACCCTTTCAGGATCGAGCGCCCGGCAAATTCCGCCACTTCGCCCAGCATTTCCTCGATGCGGATCAGCTGGTTGTATTTCGCCAACCGGTCAGACCGCGCCAGCGAGCCGGTCTTGATCTGCCCGCAATTCGTGGCCACGGCCAGATCGGCAATCGTGGCATCCTCGGTCTCGCCCGAGCGGTGCGACATGACGTTGGTGTAGCGGGCGCGATGCGCCATATCCACGGCTTGCAGCGTCTCGGTCAGCGAGCCGATCTGGTTCACCTTCACCAGCATCGAGTTCGCGCAACCGGCGGCAATGCCCTCGGCCAGACGGCGCGGATTGGTCACGAACAGATCGTCGCCCACCAGCTGCACCTTGCCCCCCAGACGGTCGGTCAGGGCTTTCCAGCCCGCCCAATCATCCTCGGCCATGCCATCCTCAATCGAGATGATCGGGTAATCGGCGCACAGCTGGGCCAGATATTCCACATTCTCGTCCGAGGTCAGCGACAGACCCTCGCCCTTCATCTCGTATTTGCCGCCCTTGAAATACTCGGTCGAGGCGCAGTCGAGGGCCAGATAGATGTCTTCGCCGGGGCGATAGCCGGCTTTCTCGATGGATTTCAGGATGAAATCCAGCGCGACGCGGGTCGAGGACAGGTTGGGGGCAAAGCCGCCCTCATCACCGATCCCGGTCGACAGCCCCGCCGCCGACAGCTCTTTCTTCAGGGTGTGGAAGACTTCCGACCCCATGCGCACGGCTTCGCGGATATTCGCGGCGGCCACCGGCATGATCATGAATTCCTGAATGTCGATCGGATTGTCGGCATGTTCGCCGCCATTGATGATGTTCATCATCGGCACCGGCAGAACGCGGGCCGAGGTGCCACCGACATAGCGATAGAGCGGCTGGCTGGTGAACTCGGCCGCGGCCTTGGCGACGGCGAGCGAGACGCCCAGAATGGCGTTGGCCCCCAGACGCGATTTGTTCGGCGTGCCGTCCATCTCGATCATGGTGCGGTCGATGCCGACCTGTTCGGTCGCATCAAAGCCGATCAGCTCTTCGGCGATCTCGCCATTCACGGCGGCCACGGCCTCCAGCACGCCCTTGCCCATATAGCGCGACTTGTCGCCATCGCGGCGCTCCACCGCCTCATGCGCACCGGTCGAGGCGCCCGAGGGCACGGCAGCGCGGCCCATCGCGCCGCTTTCCAGCGTCACGTCCACCTCAACCGTGGGATTGCCGCGGCTGTCGAGGATTTCGCGCGCGTGGATGTCGATGATGGTGCTCATGTGGTCCTCCGAAGGGGGCAGCAATGCTCTCGGGCGCTCTTTACCCTGCTGCGGCGTTTGAGGAAAGGGCGCGTTTGCGCAAACGCTCGCGCGCGAAGGTATAAAGCCCCGATCCGATGATCAAAGCCGCCCCCAGCAGAGTGAGCACATCGGGGCGTTCGGCGAAAACCACCATGCCGATGATCAGGGCAAAGACCAGACGCGCATAGCGGAAGGGCGTGATCACCGACACCTCGCCCAACCGCATGGCCTGTGTCACCGCCCAATAGGCCGCCACACCAAAGGCCAGTGCCCCTGCGATATACCCGGCCTGTGCCACCGTTGGCAGATGCGCACCGCCCGTCACCGCCAGCATCAGCGCGCCCAACAGCGCCACCGCCACAAAGCCCCAGGCCGAGACCTGCGCCGTGGTGATCCGGCCCGGAATGCGCCGTGTGGCAATATCGCGGACCGAAAGCCCCAGCACCGCCAGCACCGACCACAGCGAGGCCAGCTGGAACCCGTCGAGCCCAGGCCGAATGATGATCATCACCCCCACAAAACCCACGGCAATCGCCGTCCAGCGCCGCCAGCCGACGGTTTCCCCCAGAAACAGCGCCGCCCCCATGGTCACCACCAGCGGGCTGGCCTGAAAGATCGCGGTGGCCGTGGTCAGCGGCGTCAGCGCCAGCGCGGTGATGAAGCCGAAGGTGCCGATCATCTCACCCAGATTGCGCCAGATCAGCGCCGGGTGAAAGGCATCGCGGCTGATCAGCCGCGCGCCTTCGGCCCGCGCCATCAGCGCGAAAACCGGGGTGCCCAACACGCCCAGCATCAGCAATATCTGCCCGGTCGGCAGATCGGCGGCGGCCCATTTGATGAACATGTCTTCAATGGCAAAACCGCCCATTGCGGCCACCATCAGCAGGATACCGCGCAGGTTGGGGTTTTCGGGTTTGGTCATCAGGGGCCTCCGGTCAGGCAGCACCCATAGCCGCCCCGGTGATGACCAGCTAGGCCGAATGCGTCAGCCCTTGCCTGTTTTCAACAAATCCTGAACCCGGCTGGTGAAATCCTCGCCGCGTTTTTCAAAATTCGGATATTGGTCGAAACTGGCCGCCGCCGGGGCCAGCAAAACCACCTCGCCCGGCTGCGCCTCCTCGGCGGCGCGGGACACGGCGCGCTCCATGGTCTCGCAGATCTCATGCGGGGTATCACCGATTTGCAGCGCAAAATCGCGGGCCGAAAAGCCGATCAGATAGGCCTTCACCACCGCCCCCAGATGCGGCGCGAGGTCCACGATGCCGCCCTCCTTGCCCATGCCCCCGGCGATCCAGCGGATTTTCGGGAAAGCCTGCAAGGCCTTGGCCGCCGCATCCACATTGGTGGCCTTGCTGTCATTCACAAAGTGCACGCCCGCGCGCTCGCCCACCAGCTGGCTGCGATGCGGCAGGCCCGCGAAGGAATGCAGCGCCGCCTCGATCTGCTTGGGCGCAAGGCCAAGGCTGCGGCAGGCGGCATAGGCGGCGCAGGCATTCTGGTGGTTATGCGCGCCGGGAAGGCCCTTGATCTCGCGCAGGTCAATCGCCGCCATCTGCTTGCCCTTGCGCCATTCGGCCAGGAAGCCCTTGCGCGCAAAGACAGACCAGCCAAAGCCTTCCAGCTTTTGCCCCGAGGAAATGCGGATCACCCGGTCATCCGCTACACCCTGTGCAAGCTGCCCGGCCAAAAACTGCCCCTCCACCTCATCCACGCCGATCACGCAACGATCCGGCCCGCCTTCGGCAAACAGCCGCCGCTTGGCCGCGAAATAGCCGCCCATGCCGTTGTGACGGTCCAGATGATCGGGGGAAAGGTTCGTGAACACCGCCACATCCGGGGTCAGCGCGCGGGCCAGCTCGGTCTGATAGCTCGAAAGCTCCAGCACGATCACCTCGCCATCCTCCGGCGGATCAATATCCAGCACACCGCGCCCGATATTCCCCGCCATCTGCGTGGGCCGCCCGCACGCCTGCAAGATATGATGCACCAGCGCCGTGGTGGTGGATTTGCCGTTGGACCCCGTGATGCAGACCACGCGCGGCGGGGTGTCGAAATCATCCCAGCCTTTGGTCGCAAGGCTTTGGAAAAACAGGCCGATATCATTGTCCACCGGAACGCCCAGTTCCATCGCGCGGGCGATCACCTTGTTGGGGCTGGGGTAAAGATGCGGGATGCCCGGCGAGGTGACGAGGCAGGCCACGCCCTCAAAGGCACCATGTCGGAAGAGCACACGTCTGAACTCCAGTCACTGACCAATCTCGTATGCCGTCT
>CALKAA010000227.1 GCA_937983495.1 uncultured Gemmobacter sp.
TGTGAGGCCCCGCACCAGCGCATGCCCCTCGGCCAACTGCGCGCGCGCTTTCATCAGCGGATCGAGCGACAGCCAGGGTTCCTGCGGCAACACACCAATCACCCGACCCCAGAGCGCGCGGTGATCTCCGGGTTGCGACAGATCAAGACTGCGCCCGTCGATCTCCACCTGTCCCTTTGCTTGCACCCCCGCAGGCAGGGTGCCGATGAGGGCCTGCGCCAGCAGGCTTTTGCCCGAGCCGGTTTCCCCAAGGATGGTAAAGGGGCGACCCGCATGCAGGGTCAGCGAGACCGGCGCGACCAGTTGCTGCGTCGCGGCATGGACCGAGACATTCTCGGCACTCAGAAGAATGGTCATGCGCGGCGGCCTCCGGCGATCAGGTTCAGACCCAGCAAGGTCAGGAAAGTTGCGATGACCGGCGTCAGCAACGCATGGGGCGCCTCGCGGTAATAGGGCAGCAGTTCCACCATCATCAGGCCCAACTCTGGCGTGGGCGGGCGCATGCCGACGCTGACAAAGCCAAGCGCCGCGATCATCATGATGGCGGTTGCCGCGCCAAAAGCCGCAACGGTCAGCAACATCGGGGCCAGCTCCGGCCAGAGGTGGCGGCGGAAGATATAGACCGGCCCGAAACCCAAAAGGCGGCTGGCCTGCACTCCGGGTGCGGCGATCAGCCGGCTGACGGTGGCGCGGGTCAGGCGGAAATACTCGATCCACAGCACCAGCGTCAGCCCAAGCCAGAAGGCCAGCGGGGTCGTGGGCACGATGGTCGAGACGATCAGCACCATCAGAAGCCCCGGCAGCGCCAGAAAACTGTCGGCCAACAGCGCAAACAGCCGGTCCACCCAGCCACCACGCCATGCCGCCAGAACCCCGACCGCGACCCCCAGGAGGGCCGAGGTCACCACTGCTGCTGCCGCAATCAACAAGGACAGCCGCAGCGCCGCCGCCAGCCGAGCCGTCAGCGAGCGCCCGAGATGATCGTAGCCGAAGGGCGATGCCGCATCGCCCGGCCCGAGAATATTGCGCAGACTCTGGCGCAGCGGATCGGCGGGGAACAGGAGCGGCGCGAGGATGGCAAAGCCCAGCACCAGCACAAGGATCACGGCCCCGGCCCATTGCGTCCCGGTCCAGCCGCTGCGGGGCACAACCGGAAGATCGGTGGCCGGAAGATCGGTGGCCGGAAGGTCTGTGGAAAGCCCGCTCATGCCTTGACCTCCGACGCCCCGCGCGGGTCGATCCAATGTGCGGCCAGATCGACCAGCGCATTCAGCACCACAAAGCCAAGACCGAGCAGCAGCGCGGTGCCCTGAACCATCGGCACATCCCGGCCAAAGATTGCATGCACGAGCGCATGGCCAATGCCGGGCCAGCCAAAGATGCTCTCGATCACCACAACCCCCTCGACCAGCATGGCGAACTGAAGGCCAAGGAAGGTGACCAGCGCCACACCGATGTTGCGGAGCCCGTGGCGGCGGAAAAGTTGCGCCTCCGACAGCCCCTTCCAGCGGCCAAAGGCGTAGAATGGGCTGCTTGCGACCCCCGCCATCGCATCGCGCGCGATCCGCGCCGAGACGGCCGCCAGCCCAAGCGCCAGCGTCAGCGCTGGCAGCAGGAAATGCGCGGGTTCGCCATAGCCCGCTGCTGGCAGCCATCCCAGATGGATCGACAGCGCCACGATCAGCACCAGCCCCATCAGGAACTGCGGCACCGCACGCAGCGCGGTCGAGACCACCAGCAGCCCCCGGTCCAGCCATCCGTGCACGCGCAAGCCCGCCAGCACGCCAAGCGGCGGCCCGATCAGGAGAGACAGCAGCAGCGCCGCCCCGGCCAGTTGCAGGCTGGCACCGAGCTGATGGCGGATTTCGTCGATCACAGGAGCGCCGGAAATCACCGATGTCCCGAAATCAAGCCGCAAGAGATCCATGAACCAGATCCCGAAAGCCTCTATGGCGGGGCGGTCGAGGCCCAGTTCCTGACGCACCGCCTCGGCTGCCTGAGCATTCACCGCATCATAGCCATAGCGCCCGGCGGCGATACGGAAGGCCATGTCGCCGGGCAGCGCCTGCATCATGAGAAAGGTCAGGACGCCGACCAGCAGTGCCACCATAACCGCCTGCGCGAACCGATAGCCGATGGCGCGGATCATTCCGCCCCCCGGATCGACCGCAGGCCAATGGTGCGCTCATAGGGGTCGATCACCGCCCCGGTGATGCCGGTCGAGATAGCGGCCGTCTGCTGATACCAGGCAACCGGGATCACTGGCAGGTCGGTTTGCAAGATCTCGATGGCACGATCCCGCTCGGCCTGGCCCCCCTCCCCCCGGGCAAGCTCCGCGATCAGGGACGTAAACTCGGGATTATCCCAATTCATGGCCCCCCAATCGCCTCCGGGCGCATAATCGGTCAGGAAAGTCCCGATCGGGTCGGGAACAAGCGCAAAATTGCGTGCGAACAGCGCGATGTCGAGCGAGCCATCGGCATGCCGCGCCGCGATCTCAGACGAGTTCGTCGAGTCGATCACCATCTCGACACCGATTTCAGCGAACATCTGTTGCAGCACAGCCGCAGAAAGCGGCAGTTCCGGCCGGTCGGGATAGGTGGTCAGGGTCAGCGAGAACCGCTCGCCATTGCGGCTCAGGATGCCGTCGGATCCTGCCTGCCAGCCGAGCCCAGCCAGCAAAGCCCGCGCTGCATCCGGGTCGTAAGCCAACGGCTCCACCACGTCGGAATGCCAGTCACCGATGGAGGGCGGCAGCATCTGGTCCGCACCGGCGGGGTAGCGCAGGATCGCCTGCGCCAGTCCCTCTCGGTCGATCGCCAAAGACAGCGCGCGCCGGGCGTCGACTTCGGCCAGCGCCGGATGCGCGCCATTCACCTTGATCAGGAGCGAGCGTGGCACCGAGACCGACCGAACCTCGACACTGTCCACCGCTCCCAGCCGAGCGACTGACGCCGGATCGAGGTTGAAGACGTAATCGGCATCCCCGCTTTCTGCGAGCAAAGCCCGGGTCTCGGAACGCCCAACCGCCTGATAGCTGGCACGGGCAATGGCCGGGGCATCGCCCCAATAGCCGGGGAAGGCTTCCGCCTCGAGCCGCAGCGGTGCATCCAGCCGGGTGACACGGTATGCTCCGGTGCCGATCACCTCGGTCACGCTGCCATCCGCCGCATAAGCCGCGGGCGCGTAGATCAAGGAGCGATACTCGGACAGGAAGGCCGGCAGCGGCGCAAACGGCTCCGACAGGCGAATGACGAGATCCGCACCGTCGGCGACGATTTCAGTGATCGGAGCGGTTTCGAGCAGGCCCGGCTTGCCTCTGGCAATCTTCAGTGCATTCGCTGCTGCCTCGGCGGTGAACGGGCTGCCGTCGTGGAACAAGACCCCGTCGCGCAAATGGAAATGCCATTCCAGCCCATCTTCCGAGGCGTGCCATTCCGTTGCCAGGCCCGGCGTCAACCGTCCATCCTCTGCGGCATTCACCAGCGTCTCGGCAATATCCATCTTCATATAGATATTGCCGGAGGTCACCGGATCCGCACCCTTGATTTCAAACGGGGCAACCACGTCGATCACCCCATCATGCGCATAGGCAGCAGAAGACAGGACCGCGACGAGAGCCGCGGAGGCAAGGAGTTTCGAAAGCATGAGTATTATCCTCAGAGATTTTCGTGATGTTATTGTATAACATCGCATGAGGTTCAAGAGGCGCTTTTCTGCTGAGTGTTGATTTCCACCCAGAACTGAGCCGGGTTTTCCATCGAGAAGTGAGCCACCTCTGACTATGGATTTCGGGTCATGTTGGGGTCAAGGCATGGTTTGCGTCCTTCCTTTTTCGGGCTGTTGCGGCTGAACTTGCCTTGAAGCGGAAGCTGTCGTTTCCGGA
>CALKAA010000228.1 GCA_937983495.1 uncultured Gemmobacter sp.
ATGGGCAGGGGCCGTGCCCGAGGCCAGCGTGATGGCCTATATTCCGATGTCTGGGCGGATGGATTGCGCCTCGAATGGCCGCCAGCATGATTTCGCGGGCGATCCGGTCTTTGCCCGGATGAGTGCCCGGCCCGAGCCGGCGCTGGTCTTCAATCCGCATGGGCCGGTGTCTGGCCATGCCGTCATTGGCATCAGCCATCCCGTGCTGGACGGCGCGGGCCGCCAGATCGGCGTGGCGGCCATCTCGATTCCCAATCAGGCCATCACCCTGCAAGATTACGCCGAGGATGGGGCCGAAGACAGTGCCCTGTGGCAGCCCGCGCTCATTCTGGCCTTCACCGGCGATGGCACCCGCCTTGCCAGTTCCCTGCCCGAGGCCGAGGAAGGCCGACTTTTGCCGCCGGGGGCCACGCCGGCCACCCTCGCCACCAAGGTCGGGCAGCCGCGTTTTCTCATCAGCCCCGATGGCGAGGAACGCATCCTCTCGGTCGCCGCCGTGGCCGATGACCTGTTTCTCAGCGCCATCTGGCAGCGCGAGGCTCCGCAGGGCTGGTTGTCCTCGGCCTTCGCGCCCTATCTGTTGCCTGCCCTGACCTGGGCTGCCGCCTTGCTGGCGGCGGCCTTTGGGGCCGAATGGCTGGTGGTGCGCCATGTCCGCGCCCTCACCCGCGCCATGGACGACGCGAAGACGGGGCATGGCAGCAGCCCCCGTGCCCACCTGCCCGATGTCCGCACCGCGCCGACCGAAATCCGCCGCCTGCATGCCGTTTACGAGCAGCTGCTGGAGACCATCGACCGCGAAGAGGCCGAGTTGCAGAACCTTCTGGTCGACAAGGAGGTTCTGCTGCGCGAAACCCATCACCGCAGCGGCAACAGCCTTCAGGTCATCGCCTCGGTCATGCGCATGTATCGGCGCGAAACCCGCGACCCCGCAGTGCGCACCATTCTCGATGGCCTCATCAATCGGGTGATCGCGCTGTCGGCCACCCATACCAGCCTTTATTCGCAAACCGGGCGGCGCGATGTGCCGATGGACGAGATCCTCGCGGGCGTCGTCCGCCGCCTGAAAGACATTCACGGCATTGCCCTTGGCACGGCCTCCAAGCAATTCGACCCGATCCGCATGCCGGTGCAGGCAGCCGTGCCGCTGGCTCTGGCGCTGACCGAGACCATCACCTGCCACTTCTCCGCCAAGGCAGGTCTGGGCGAAGCCGGGGTGCAAATCTCGCTCAGCCGTCTCGGCGGCCCGCCCGCCCCCGATCAGACCCAGCTCCCCGGCCCGCCCGAGGATACGATCCGCCTGCGCGTCACCGGGCCCGCCGTGCCCGAATTCAGCGCCGATCCACTGTCCGGCCCGACCGCCATTCCCCGCCGGATGCTCACACAATTTGCCCTGCAACTGCATGGCAAGCTGACCATCCGCAGCGACGAGGACCGCTCGGTGGTGGAACTGATCTTCCCTGGCCCTGTTCTCGCCCCTGTGTCTGGCCCTGTGCCTAACCCTGTGTCTGGCCCTGTGTCTGGCAATTCTGCCGCGCTTGCTGCCGGCCCAAGTGCAGCATCCGCCGCCCGCATCGGCTGATGCCCGCCCAAGATTGTCGCCAGATCCGCAAATTCCTGCCCGCATCAGGGAACCGCAACCCGGCCAAAGCGTTGGTTCAGCAGATCGGCAAGCGCAAGCGCCGACCAGAACGCAAGGGCACCAAATGTGCCGTAATATCAGGAGAATTCATATGCTTGGCTGGGCTGTTACCTTCCTTGTCATCGCCTTGATCGCCGCCGCTCTGGGCTTTGGCGGCATCGCCGGAACCTCGGCGGGCATCGCCAAGATCCTGTTCTTCATCTTCATCGTGCTGTTCGTCATCTCGCTCATCGCCCGCGTGGTGAAGCGCTGACCTGTCTTTCCCTCCGCTGTCTTTCCCTCCGCTGTCTTTCCCTCCCCTGTCCTCCCTCGGCTGCGACTTCGGTCGCAGCTTTTTTTTGCGCCCTCAGGGCTTTCGGCAAAGTTAACAAATGGCAGGCCAAAACAAAAAAAGCCCCGCAAATGCGAGGCCTTTTTCTGCGAAAGCTGCTTCAGAACGTCACGACCCTCGCCTCCATTGCGCGTTCCAGCAAGACACGGGGATCGGCTCCGGGTCGCCAATCAAGCCCCGAGGCCACCACACAACTGATTCCATCGCTTCCCCGGTGCAGCGCCGTCCAGGTTCCCGTTCCGTCCGAAGCCCAAAGCTCAAGGCCAAGCCCGCCTTCCGTCATCGCCGCCATCTGCGGCGTCTCGACGTAATCGCGCGCCAACATCTGCCGGATCACCCCATGCGGCTGGCAATTGGCATCGGTCGTGGCCGCATCATGGCCCAGACTGTCATACACCGTGATCCCCTCCAGGGCGGCGAAATCCGGGTCATAGCCATCGGAGGAAGAAAGCGCCGCAGGCTGCATCGCCGGCCCCGGATGCGGCCCCGGATTGGGCATGGGAAGCTGCGCGACCGAGGCAAATACGATAGCCGCGGCAGCCGGGCCAAGCGCGGCGAGGGCGGTTTGCACAAACATCGGCTCTCCTTTCCGGTGCCCGAAGGATGCGGGCACCCCTGCTGTCAGGGTTCGCATCTTCAACGCAGTCAGGAGGTTTGGGTTCCCCAGGGCAGGGACTGGTGGCCGAAGTGGGACTCGAACCCACACTATAGGGTGTTTAAGACCCCTGCCTCTACCATTGGGCTATTCGGCCAGCCGCCCAAGGTGTTAGACCGCCGCGCGGCGCGGAGCAAGCCGCCTTTTCCCCCGCCGCCATCTTGACCTTTCACCCCGGACGGGCACACTCCGCCCGCCCGGATTTCGGGCCATTTTCATGCGAGTAGCCGATGCCCACCCCCAAGCCTGCCCTGCCGCCCAC
>CALKAA010000229.1 GCA_937983495.1 uncultured Gemmobacter sp.
GCTTGCATGTCGGCGGCCGAGGGGCCACGCCCGCCCGCAGTCAGCGGCGGCAAGGTGTAGCGCACGCCGGCAATCTGCGCGAGTTCCTCGATCGTGCCGCGGATCGCGGGCACCCAGGGGTCCGAGGGGTTACTGTCCTCAAGGAGCCCACGCCAGAGCCGGAAAGTCAGATCTGGCCGCCCGGTCTGCGCAAACATCAGCCCGAGGTAGTAGCGTGCTGTGCCATTGCGCGGATCGCGGCGCAGGATGGTTTCCAGAACGGTTTCGGCCTCGGGCGAGATCAGCCCACCGGCTGCCATCGCCATCGCTTCGGCCAACGCGGCCAGGTCCTCGACCGGGGACTGCGGGCCCTGAACTTCGATCAACCGCACCCATGCCGCGGCAGAAGCCGCGTGATTACCCAGGTTGCCCTCGTTCACCGCCAGCAGACGCAGGCCGCGCTGGTCATTGGGTCGCGCCGTGATCGCCTCGCGCAGTTGCTGCATCAAGGTGAGGTATTGCGCATCGACCTCTGGGGCGGCGGGCCGGGTGGAATCGGCAGCCCAGGCGGCCTCCATCTCGCTTTGCGACAGACGCGCGGCACGCAACCCGGCAGCCTCGTCGTGGCGCAGGGTCAGGGGAAGGTCGCCATAGCCCGGCACACCCTGCCGCCAATAAAGCGCCCCGGCCAGAAGCGGTGCCGCCAGCACCAGCACCAGCGCCAGCGCCTGCATGCCCCGGGGAGACCGGCCCAAAGCCCCGACGGACCGGCGATCGGCCTCCAGCAGCCGACGGGCGGTTTCGGCGCGCAGGCGTTCGGCCTCGTCATCAGCGATCACGCCCCGCGCGCGGTCGCGCTCGATCTCGCCCATCAGGTCGGCATAGATGCGCATGTCGCGCCGCCCCCCTTCCGTCGGGTTGACCAAGGCGCCGCGCCGCAACCCCAGAGCGGCCAACGCGACGGCCACTGCCGAAAGGCCCAAGGCCGGAATGATGAACCACCAGATCGTCATGCGCTCTCCTGTCCGTGTGGCCCTCCCATATCCTGCCCGCGGCCGCGACAAAAGCCATTCATGCCCCCGCATCGGCCAAAGCCCTGTGGCGCATCGGCGCACATCGGCCCCCATGTCGGTTTTGTCCGCATTGTG
Organism: uncultured Gemmobacter sp.; assembly: GCA_937983495.1. Classification (GTDB taxonomy): domain Bacteria; phylum Pseudomonadota; class Alphaproteobacteria; order Rhodobacterales; family Rhodobacteraceae; genus Gemmobacter. The sequence continues at coordinate 1,128 of CALKAA010000229.1, forward strand.
CCGTTTGCAGCCAAAGGATAAACCCGGGTCCGATCCATCACCGGACCAGAGCCAGAGCCCGCCCTGGACGCCGCAAGGAGTGCGCCGATGTCCCGCTATTCCGTCTTTGCCATCGCCCGCGAAGCGATGCGCCAGCACACCGGCTGGCAACGCGCCTGGGCCTCGCCCCAGCCGCAACCGCACTACGATGTCATTATCGTGGGTGCGGGCGGGCATGGTCTGGCGACCGCCTATTACCTGGGCAAGAATTTCGGCATCACCAATGTGGCGATCCTTGAAAAGGGTTGGCTGGGAGGCGGCAATACCGGGCGAAACACCACGATCATCCGCTCGAACTACCTTCAGGACCCTTCGGCCGCGATCTATGAAAAGGCCCGAAGCCTGTTCGAAAACCTTAGCCAGGACCTGAACTATAACGTCATGTTCAGCCCCCGCGGCGTGATGATGCTGGCGCAGACCGAACACGAGGTGCGGGGCTACAGACGCACGGCGATGGCCAATGCGCTGCAAGGGGTCGAGACGCGCTATATCGACGCCGCCGAGGTTAAACGCATCGTGCCGATCATGAACATCGACGGGCCACGGTATCCGGTGCTGGGTGCACTTTGGCAGCCGCGTGGCGGCACAGCCCGCCATGACGCGGTCGCCTGGGGCTATGCGCGCGCCTGTTCGCAGATGGGGATGCATGTGATCCAGAACTGCGAGGTCACCGGGGTCGAAAGCGTCGGCGGCGTGGTCTCGGCGGTGCACACCTCCCGCGGCACCATCGGTTGCACCAAGCTGGGGATCGTGGTGGCGGGCCATTCCGGCCATCTGGCAAGCATGGCCGGGTTCCGACTGCCGGTCGAATCGGTCGCACTGCAGGCGATGGTGTCGGAACCGATCAAACCCACCATGTCGTGCGTCGTCATGGCCAACACCGTGCACGGCTACATGTCGCAATCCGACAAAGGCGAAATGGTGATCGGCGGAGGCGCCGACCAATTCAACAACTACACCCAGCGCGGGAGCTGGATGCACATCGAGGAAACCGTCCGGTCCCTGATCGAGACCTTCCCGATGCTCTCGCGCCTCAAGATGCTGCGCCAGTGGGGCGGAATCGTGGACATGACCGGCGACCGCTCGCCGATCATCTCGAAAACCCCACTTGGTAACACCTTCATCAACTGTGGCTGGGGCACCGGCGGGTTCAAGGCGATCCCGGGTTCGGGCTGGGCCATGGCGGAACTGATTGCCAAGGGCGAACCCGGCCCCCTTGCTGCCGAATTCAGCATGTTCCGTTTCCGCGAAGGCCACTTCATCGACGAAAGCGTCGCTGCGGGGGTGGCGCATTGATGGAGAAATTTCTTAATTCTCCCTGGTTCTGGAACCCTGTGCTTCTGATCGTCATAGCGCTAATAAACTTTCAGTTACTTAATGGCGCGGGACCCAGTGCATTTCAAAGGATCGGAAGTATCTGGATATGCTTCGCAATATTAATTGCCGCGCGCTACATCAAGAAATTCAACTACCAGATGTCTCAACTGGAGAAGTTCGATGCACTTGGTGAGGTTAGTGGCGCCAGCTCCGTGTTAACGGACTTGCCCAATACCGCGACCAAACTCAAGCTTCAACTTCGTGGTGAACTTAGCTCACTAGTATTCCTTGAAGCGGCTCTGCTCTGCCTAGGGTCGCTACAAACCGGATATGGAGATTTGTTTCACTGCTGGTTCAATGGAAATGGGTGGCAAACATGCTGATCCTCACCTGCCCCTGCTGCGGCGTCACCGCCGAGGAAACCGAATT
>CALKAA010000230.1 GCA_937983495.1 uncultured Gemmobacter sp.
GCGGCCTGCCATTCCTTCTTCACCGTGCGTCGTGTGGGCAGGCTGGCCGCGCGCCGTTCGGCGGCCTGGCGGTTGACCGAGACGCTTTCGAACCAGTCGGGGGTGAAGGTTGTCCCGGTCATCCGGGGGAAATCATGGGTCATTTCACGGGAATCCGTTGGTTTGGGGTCTCAGGGTCAGGCGCGGCCACGCCGCAGGTCGATGAAGCGGTTCAACAGGATGGCTGCCACGATGATAAGGCCGGTGACGGTCATTTGGTAGAAGGAGCCGAGGCCCGACAGGTTGAAGATATTGCGCAAGATCTGCAACAGCATGACGGCAAAGAAGGTGCCAAGGATGCCACCGCGCCCGCCGAACAGCGAAGTTCCGCCCAGCACGACCGCGGCGATGGCGTCCTGCTTCAGCCCATGCGCCGCCGTGGGCTGGCCGATGCGCAGCCGCGCGGCCTCTGGGTTGCCCCGGTGGCATATATGGTTTCGCCCGGCACGGTCATGCACATCATGCGGTGGCAGGCCCGATCCTCCTGGGCAAGCTGGCGGACACGGTGTTCCAGCTCGGCCAGCTCCTGTTGGAGCGAGTGGCGACTCTGCGCCAGTCTTTCAGGCTGCCGAACATGATCTCGATCCGGTTACGGCGTTTGTAGCGGCGTTTCTCGTGCTTGATGGGTTTCCCGCGAGACTTCGTGCATCCTGAACACTCTAAGTGCCAAGTTTGCACCGATCATCGCCCCGTCTATCTCATCGCCCCGTCTATCTCATCGGCGGGGCTTCTGATGCGGACTGAAACGCCCTCAAATCCCCACAAAAACAGGGCTGAGTGAATGATACGTGTCGCTTGAGATACTTTTAGTGTCGTTTTCCGCACTTCCCCGTGCCGCCTGAGAACGGGAAGACCTGGTGCCCCCAGACGGGATCGAACCGCCGACCTTCGGTTTACAAAACCGCTGCTCTACCAGCTGAGCTATAGGGGCCTGAGGGGGATTTAGCATCGTCACCTGGCAAGTGCAATGGTGGGGCGTGCTTCCGGCTTGATCGCAAATCGGGGATGGGGGATGGTCGGGCCTGCGGTTCTGGGGGATCGGGTCATGTCACGGCGCGTCAAAAGGGTAACGGCCTATACGCTTTGCGGCCCGAATGCGGGTGAAACTGTAACGCGGTATACAGTTTGCCGATTGAGGCACGGGCTTTCGGCCCTGGCCTGTGCCGCGCTGCTGGTGGCGGGGCCTCTGGCGGTGCAGGCAGAGGGTTGGGGCAAGGCAGCGAAAGATCGGAGTGGGCGGATGGATCAGACTTTCACCTGCACGGCGGATGCACGGGTGGAGCCTGCGCAGCGTGAGGCCATCTGCGCCGGGTTTCTGGCGGTGCTGATGCAGAGCTACCCGAAGGTGACATTTGGCCGGGACACAGGCGGGCCGGGGGTCGAGCTGCGCATCCTGCGGGCCAGCGCCTCGGGGGCGGCGCTGCAACTGGTCTGGACCGATGCGGCAGGGCGCGTGACCGAGGGGCGCGAGGCGGGGCTTTCGGTGATGGATCGCACGATGACGGCGCCCATGCTGGACAGGCTGTTCCGCCGGGTGCTGGCGGAAACACCCATGCCGTAAGGCGGCGCGGATCAGAAGCGCATCGGCAGGGTGAGCGTGGCGCTGCGGCCATTGGGCGGCGCGGTGACGCTGGCCTTCTTGCGGGCATGGGCCAGCACGGCGGCATCCAGAGCGGGATCGCCGCTGGAGCGCGACAGGGTGGTGGAAGTGATGGCACCGCTGCCGTCGATGGTGAAGGTGAGGGCGAGGCTGCCCTTGGTCTGCGCCAGACGCTTGCGCTTGATGTGGCTGGCCAATTGGCCCTGCACCTTCTGTTTCCATTTCGCCACGGCGGCGGGAGAACCCTTGGGCCTGGTCGAGAGCGTGACTTCGCTGCCGGGGTTGGGCTTGGCCGGTTTGGCAGAAGGTTCGGACGCCGGTTTGGGCGTGGGTTTGGCGGCGGCTTTCGCTTTGGGCGGTGCCTTTGGCTTGGCTGCCGGTTTGGGGGCAGGTTTCGGCTGGGGCTGAGCCTTGGCGACGGG
>CALKAA010000231.1 GCA_937983495.1 uncultured Gemmobacter sp.
CCGAGATCTACACTCTTTCCCTACACGACGCTCTTCCGATCTGGGCTGTCGCCTCCGAAGGGATCGAGGTGACCGCCCGCGCCCACCTCCTCCTCCGTCAGATGATGGGAGAAGACTGACATGCAGGCCCCCGCCTTCTGGTATCAGCCGCAGCCGACCCTCACCGCCCGGCTGCTCTCGCCGCTTGGCGCGCTCTATGCCCGCGCCACCGCGCGGCGGGTGGCCCAGCCCGGTTACCGCGCCTCGGTGCCGGTCATCTGCATCGGCAATCTGACCGTCGGCGGCACCGGCAAGACCCCCACCGCCATCGCGCTGATCGAATGGCTGCAAAGCGTATATCCCGTTACCCTTTCGGGCGCAGGGCCGGGGCAAACGGTATCTCCCGTTACACTTTCAGGGGCGAAACAGGGGCGAACTGTCCATGTCGTGACCCGTGGCCATGGCGGCAGCCTGCAAGGCCCGGTTCAGGTCATGCCCCGCCATCTGGCGGCTGAGGTCGGCGACGAGCCTTTGCTGCTGGCCGCCTTCGCCCCCACATGGGTGGCGAAGGATCGCGCCGCGGGGGTGAAGGCCGCCGAAGCCGCGGGCGCGCAGGTGATCCTGCTGGATGATGGCTTCCAAAACCCCAGCGTTATCAAAGACCTGAGCATTATCGTCGTCGATGCCGCGCGCGGCTTTGGCAATGGGCTGTGCCTGCCCGCCGGGCCCTTGCGCGAACCCGTGGCCAAGGGCTTGGCCCGCGCCGATCTCTTGTTGTCGATCGGCCCTGATGCTGCGCAAACCCTTCTGGACCAACGCTTTTCCAGCCCGATACCCCAAGCCCGCGCCCGGCTGGAGCCTTTGCCCATGGGCATGGATTGGCAGGGCGAACGCGTGCTGGCCTTTGCGGGCATTGGCGATCCTTCCCGCTTTTTCAATACGTTACGCGATCTGGGGGCCGATGTGGTGCGCGGCGTGGCGCTCGATGACCACCAGCCGCTGACCTCCGCCCTGCTCACCCGGCTGGAAGCTGAGGCGCAGATGCGGCAGGCCCAGCTTGTCACCACCGAGAAAGACGCCGTCCGCCTTCCCGCCGCCTTCCGGCCCAAGGTTCTCACCCTGCCTGTCCGCCTGCGCTTCACCAAACGCAGCGCCCTGGATGCAGCCTTGGCCAAGTTGGGATTTTAAGTTAGCAAAATCAAAATCTTGACAGCCAGCACCAGCGAAGCACCTTGCCGCTTTCTTCGGCTTGCGGCATAGCAGACACAGCATCCACAGGGGGAAACCATGGCCAGCGACGATCTCGAACCCGGCACTGACGCCAAGGCTCCCAAGGCGAAACGCCCCCAGCAAGTCTATACGCTGGTGGTGGAAGTTGGCCGCAAGGAAGGCGACGGCCTGCCCGACAAGGCCACCGGCGCCGCGCTGATGATCTATGCCAGCGGCGTGGACGAGGCCGAGGCCGTCCGCGAAACCGTGGCCATCCTGAAACAGGCCGACCTCGCGCCGCTGGACGTTTCCGGCTATGGCGCACTGGAGGAGCGTGAGGCCGCAGGCGATGAAATCGACGCCGACGAGCGCGAGTTGATGCAGCGCGCCCTAGACGAAAATTCGGTCATCGTGGCGCAGATGACGCCGTTTTTTGATTGAAAATCAACGCAATAGCCCACCATCTGCACGCCCCAGCAACAACAGCAGCGGCACCGCCTCATAGCTGTGCAACATCTGGCGTGGCAGGATAACCTGCCCGTCATCATGCCGCGCCGACAGAAAGGCGATGCCGTCGCCCGCAATCAGATCGGGCGGGCCAATGTCCAGCGAAACCGTTTGGCTGACCGGCCGGCGCGCATCAAACAGCGCCGCGCGGCCATCGGCAACATGGCGGGCGGCCACCAAAACCTCATCCGTATCAAACAGATACTCAACCTCGCCACCGCGCAGCAGCACCGGCTGATCGGCACTGACCAACACATCGCGGCGCGGGCTGAAATAGGGTGCCCGCAACAGAACCGGCGCGTGATGGCCCCGGCTGGGTAGTTCCAGCCGCCGCACCGAGCGCAGCGCCACCGCGCGCCCCGCCGCCGTCATCACCATGTCGCCTGGGGCCATCTCCCCCGCCAGACGCAAGCCGGTTGGCGTCGCAATCGCTGTGCGCTGGCCCAGCCAGGGCGCATGAGCAGGCAGCGCATCACCAGCCGTGATGCCAAACCACAACAGACCGGAATGGCGCGAACTGCCCGCGCCAACCCGGCACAGCGCATCCAGATCGCCTTGGGTAAAGCCCAAAGCCCCCCTTTGCGCCCCCCTTCCGGTCACCTCCAGCGCGCCGGTCTGGCCGGGGCATTCATGGCGCAGGCTCCACGCACCGCAGGCTGACGACCAGGAGAAGGTGATCCGCGCCACCTGCGCGCCTTGTGGCAAGGGCCCCGGCAGACTGGCGCGCACCAAGGCCACCGCGGTGCGAAAGATCACCCGAAGCCCGACGCCATGATCATAAAACATTGAGAATGCTACATTCTCTCGGTGAAGATCCAGGACGACGCCCGGTTCGGCCAGCGGCAAGGCCAGTTCGCAGACCAGCGCGCCATGGTCCAGACGCGGCTCGGCCAGCGCCCCGCCGCCTGCTGTGCCCGGCAGGCGCACCGGGCCGGACTGATCGGACAGCGCAACCCATTCGCCGGGGCGCAGCCCCCCCCGCCGGTCAAGCCCCGCGCCCCTTCTGCGGCCGTGCTCATAGCTCTTGCCCCTCGTCACGCGCCCCTTGCCAAGGCCGCGTTACCGAAAGGTTAACAGGCTTGGTCCTGCCTGACCATGCGCAAATCGGCAGCGCTTGAAGGCGGGCGACGCGCGGTCTATCCCTTGGGCCAGCCTGAAGGAGCGCGCCATGACCCACCCCGTCGATCCCGTCCAGTTGACCGCCGATCTGATCCGCTGCCCTTCGGTCACGCCCGTTGAGGGCGGCGCATTGGTGTTGCTGGAACAGCTCTTGAGCGAGGCAGGCTTCGCTTGCACCCGTGTCGATCGCGGCGGCGTGTCGAACCTTTTCGCCCGCTGGGGGGCCAAGGGTGCCAATCGCAGCCTCGGCTTCAACGGCCATACCGATGTCGTGCCTGTGGGCGATGCCGCAGCCTGGACGCGCGACCCGTTCGGCGGCGAGGTGGTGGACGGCGTGCTGTGGGGGCGCGGGGCCACCGATATGAAGTCGGGCGTCGCGGCCTTTGCCGCGGCGGCGGTGGATTTCGTGCGCCAGACGCCCCCCGATGGCGCGGTGATCCTCGCGATCACCGGCGATGAGGAAGGCGATGCCGAACATGGCACTGTGGCTCTGCTCGACTGGATGGCGGCAGAGGGCGAGCGGATGACGCATTGCCTTGTGGGCGAACCGACCTGCCCCAATGAGATGGGCGAGATGATGAAGATCGGGCGGCGCGGCTCCATGACCTGCTGGTTCACCGCCGAAGGGGTGCAGGGCCACAGCGCCTATCCGCACCGCGCCAAGAACCCGATGAGCGCGCTGGTCGCCCTGCTCGCGCGGCTGGAAGCGCAACCGCTGGATGCCGGAACCGAACATTTTGACGCCTCGACGCTGGCAATCACCACGATTGATTGTGGAAATCCTGCCAATAACGTGATCCCGGCGCGGGGCACGGCCACGGTGAACATCCGCTTCAACGATGCCCATTCCGGCGCGAGCCTCACCGATTGGCTGCGCGGACATGCGCAGGCGGTGGAGGGCGAGACGGGCGTGAAGATCGGCATGCGGGTGCAGATCTCGGGCGAGAGTTTCCTGACGCCGCCCGGCGACTGGTCCGCGATGATCGCCCGCGCGGTGGAGGCCGAGACGGGCCGGGTGCCCGAAGCCTCCACCTCCGGCGGCACCTCGGATGCGCGCTTTGTGAAGAACCACTGCCCGGTGGTGGAATTCGGGCTGGTCGGCAAGACCATGCATCAGGTGGATGAGCGGGTGGAAGTGGCGCAGATTCATCAGCTCAAGGCGATCTATACACGCATCCTGACAGAGTATTTCGCATGACGCTGAGCATCAGTGCCACCAAGGACATCGCCGCCTGCCTCGCCCTGCGCCGCGCGGTATTCATCGAGGAACAGGGCATCGCCGAGGCTGAGGAGATCGACGATCTGGATGGCGAGGCTGTGCATCTGCTGGCGCTGCAAGATGGGCAGCCGGTCGGCACGGCAAGGCTGCTGAGCAAGGGCACCACCGGCAAGATCGGTCGGGTCTGCGTTCTGCCACAGGCGCGCGGCACCGGCCTTGGCGCAGCGCTGATCCGCGCGGGCATCGCCCATTTCTCCGCCGATCCGGCCTATGACAGCGTGTATCTCTCCGCGCAGGAGCCCGCGCTTGGCTTTTATGAAAAACTGGGCTTCACCGCCCATGGCCCGGCCTATGACGATGCAGGCATCCCGCATCGCGACATGACCCTGCCGCTGCGCTGAACCTGCCCGAGCCGCGGGGGCTGTCTGCCCCGTCGTCCATTGGGTCTCGAGCCAATGGCGAATACAATGGCCCCCCCGAGGATATCTTTGAACAGAAAATGAAGGAAGGTTTCGGCCTCTCCCCTGCATTTTCTGTTCCTAAATATCCTCCGGGGGTGAGGGCCGCAGGCCCGAGGGGGCGCGAGCGCCCCCTTGGCAGCATCAGCAGCCCGTGAGCGGCAAGAAATGTCGGGCATTGGCCAGAGCCTTGGCGCGACCTGACCTAACAAGGGGCATGACCGCGCTTGCTTCGCCCGCCCGCAGAACCTGGATTGGCATTCTTTGTGCCGTGGCGGGGGCTGCGATCTTGTCGGTCAATGATGTGGCGATCAAGTCGCTGTCGGGGGCCTATGCGCTGCATCAGGTGATCCTGACGCGTTCGGCCATTTCGATGCTGTTCCTGCTGGGTTTCATGGGTTTTTCCGGCGGATATGGCCAGCTTCTGACCCGCCGCCCGCGCGCGCATCTGCTGCGGGTCAGTTTCGTGATGCTGTCGAACATCACCTATTTTCTGGGCTTGGCCGCGCTGCCATTGGCCGATGCTGTGGCCATCGCCTTTGTCAGCCCGCTGGTGGTCACGCTGCTTTCGGTGGTGGTGCTGGGCGAGACAGTGGGGCCGCGCCGCTGGGCCGCCGTGGCGATTGGCATGCTGGGCGTGATCGTCATGCTGCGCCCCGGCAGCGGGGCCTTGCAGCCTGCGGCGCTGCTCGTATTCCTGTCGGCCTTCACCTATGCCTCGACCCATATGATGACGCGGCACCTGCGCGATACCGAAAGCGCCGCCACGCTGAATTTCTATGTGCAATGCGGCTTTATCCTTGTCTCTACCCTGATGGGGCTGACAGTGGGCGACGGGCATCTGGCGGGATCGGCCAACCCCTCGCTGGCCTTTCTGTTGCGCGGCTGGATCTGGCCCCCCATAGCCGATTGGCCGTGGTTTCTGGCCACCGGGCTTTCGGTCGCCATTGGCGGGCTGATGGTCAGCCAGGCCTACCGTCTGTGCGAGGCCGCCGTCATTGCCCCCTTTGAATATGCCGCCATGCCGCTGGCGATCCTGTGGGGGCTGATCTTTTTCGGACAAATGCCCGACCGCACCGCATGGATCGGCATTGCCTTGATCTGCGGAGCGGGTCTTTATGTGCTGTGGCGTGAAACCAGCCTCAGGAGACGATAATGGCGATTCAGGCTGTGATCTTTGACATCGGCAACGTGCTGATCGAATGGAACCCGGAGCGGTTCTATGACTGGCAAATTGGCCGCGCCGCGCGTGAGGCGCTGTTTGCCGAGGTCGATCTGCACCGGATGAATGACGAGATCGACGCAGGCGCCCTGTTCAAGGAAACCATCTATGACTGGGCAGAGCGTCACCCGGATTGGTCCGATGAAATCCGCATGTGGTATGACAACTGGATCGACATGGCCTCGCCCCGGATCGAGGGCTCTATCGCATTGCTCAGGGCCTTGCGGGCCAAGGCGGTGCCGGTCTTTGCGCTGACCAATTTCGGCATTCACAGCTTTGCCTATGCCCGCACGCAATATGATTTTCTGACCGAGTTCGACCGGGCCTTCGTCTCGGGTGAGATGGGGGTGATCAAGCCCGATCCGCGCATTTATGAACTGGTGGAGCAAGGCTGCGGCCTGCCCCCCGGCAGCCTGCTCTTCACCGATGACCGGGCCGACAATATCGCCGCCGCCGAGGCGCGCGGCTGGCGGTGCCACCGATTTGAGGGCTGGCAGGGTTGGGCGCGGCGGCTGGTCGCGGAAGGATTGTTGACGGAGCAGGAGGCCGGGTTGTGACTGTGGAAATGATCGGAGCAGAGGTGGAACCGCGCCTCGATTGGTTGGCGCTGACCGAAGCACTGGCGGCGGGCCATGGCCTGCCACGGGCCGAGATTGCCGACACCTTCCTCTATCGCGGCAAGGATACCATGCTGACCCGTTCGGCCATCATCGACGGTCTGGGCGGGCTGGTGAAATGCGCCACGGTCTTTCCCGAGAATGGCGCGCAGGGCCTGCCCACCATCAACGGTGCCGTCACGCTTTATGCCGATCAGACCGGGCTTCTGGAGGCGGTGGTCGATTTCCATCTGGTGACCAAGTGGAAAACCGCTGGCGACAGCTTGCTGGCGGCGCGGCATCTGGCGCGGCCCGAGGCGCGCAAGATCCTGCTGGTGGGTGCGGGCAATGTGGCGCGCTCCATGGTGGCGGCCTATGATGCGGCCTTTCCGGGGGCGGAGTTCACCATCTGGAACCGCAGCCGCCCGGCAGCAGAGGCGATGAAACGCGATCTGGGGGTGACCATCGCCGCCGATCTGGCCGAGGCGGTGGCCGAGGCCGACATCATCTGCACCTGCACCATGTCCACGCAGCCGGTCATCAAGGGCGAATGGCTGCGCCCCGGACAGCATCTGGATCTGATCGGCGCCTATCGCCCCGACATGCGCGAGGTGGATGATACCGCGCTGGAACGCGCAACAGTGTTTGTCGATTCCCGCGCCACCACGATTCACCACATTGGCGAGTTGAAAGACCCGATCGCGCGCGGCGTGATCTCCGAGTCCGATGTGCAGGCCGATTTCTACGATCTGCCCGCAGGCCATTTCCGCCGCCGCAGCGCCGAGGAAATCACCATCGCCAAGAACGGCGGTGGCGCGCATCTCGATCTGATGACAGCGGCCTATATCCTGCGCACAGCGCGCGGAATCGGGTGACAAATCCGTAAAAGGCGCAGAATTTCGGCTTTGACCGGGAACCTGTGACGGGCCTGTGGCGTTTGGGTCCGACTGGCCTCTCTGGCGTCTCTTTGCCGGTTCTTTGGTCGCAAGTTTGCTTCAGGGGTGCCCATGCCGAACAGCCAGACCCGCCCGTCAGCCCTTGCCCTTCCAGCCGAGGCCGATGACGCGCCACAGGCCCGGCGCATCACCCTGCCGCGCCTTGCCACCATTGTCGGCGTGGCGGCGGTGCTGCATCTGGGGCAGGAAGTGTTCCTGCCGCTGGCCATCGCCATGCTGCTGACCTTTGCGCTGTCGCCCGCCGTCTCGGCCTTTCGCAAGCGCGGCGCGCCGCTCACCGCCTCGGTGCTGGTGGTGGCCTTTCTGGCCTTTTCGGCCATCGCCGCCTTTTCACTGGTGGTGGCGGGGCAAGTCTCCGGCCTGGCCCGCGATCTGCCCAGCTTTCAGCAAAACATCCTGACCAAGCTGGAAGGCTTGCAGCAACAGGGCGGCGAAAATGGCCTTGTCGCGCGACTGACCGAGATGGCCGGGGCGATCAACAAGGAAATCGCCACCGCCCTGCCCGCCGAGGGCGAAAGCGCAACCCCAGCCCCAACCGGCCCGATGCAGGTGGAGGTGGTGGAGCGCCAAAGCCCGCTGGATATGCTCGTGAACCTTGTCGGCCCGATCATCAGCCCCATCGCCACCGCCGGTCTGGTGGTGGTTCTGGTGATCTTCATGCTGCTGGAGCGCGAGGAGCTGCGCGACCGCTTCATCCGGCTGATCGGGTCGAACGACCTGCACCGCAGCACGCAAGTCTTGGAGGATGCGGGCAGCCGGGTGGCGAATTATCTGCTGATCCAATTGCTTGTGAATGTGATCTATGCCGTCCCCATCGGGTTGGGCCTCTGGCTGATCGGGGTGCCCAATGCGCTGCTCTGGGGGATGCTGACCCTTGTGCTGCGCTTTGTGCCCTATATCGGCTCGGTTCTGTCGGCCGCCTTTCCGCTGTTTCTGGCCTTTGCCGTCAGCCCTGATTGGGATGCGCTGCTCTGGACGGCGGGGTTGTTTCTGGTGGTAGAACTGGCGACCTCCAACATCATCGAGCCTTGGCTCTATGGCTCGCGCACCGGGGTTTCGCCGCTGGCAATCATCGTGTCTGCGATCTTCTGGACCTGGATCTGGGGGCCTTTGGGCCTTGTGCTGTCCACGCCGCTGACTGTGTGCCTTGTGGTTCTGGGGCGCCATATCCCGCAATTCGAGCTGTTCGACATTCTGTTTGGCGATGAGCCGGTGCTGGCCCCACATGCTCGGCTGTACCAGCGCTGGCTGGCTGGCGATGCCATCGAAAGCACCTTCCGCGCCGAGGAGGCGCTGGAGGAGGAATGGCTGTCGGATTACTACGCCCAAACCGCCCTGCCCGCCTTGATGCTGGCGCAGGCCGACTGGTCGCGCGGCGTGCTGACCACTCCGCAGGAGGAACGGCTGGCGGGCACCGCCATGGCCATGGTCGCCGATCTGCAAACCGTGGTAGAGGACGAACGCGCCGAGGAACCTCTGGCCGAGGCCCCGCGCCGTATCCTGTGCATCGGCGGGCGGTCCGGGCTGGACGATGTGGCCGCCGCCATGCTGGCGCAGGTGTTGGCCAGCGAGGGGGCCGAGACGCGCAGCCTGACCGCCCGCGATCTGGCCCCCACCCGCATGGCCGCGCTGGAGCTGAGGACCACCGATACCGTGGTGCTGAACTTCCTTGATCCCTCACCTTCGCGGGCCTCGCTGCTGCATATCCGGCGGCTGAAACGGGCGGAACCATCGCTGCGCGTGGGCGTTGTGATCTGGGACATGCCCGACGCGCTTCTGGCCGAAGGGCAGCCGATCGAGCGTGTCCTCCCTGCCAAACCCGCCGAAGCGCTGGAAATCGGCGCGGATTTCGCGGTGACCGGGCTTGATCCGGCGGTGGCCGAGGCGTTGTCAGAGGCGGAGGCCCTGCCTTTGCCCGAGGCCGCGCCGAAAAAGAAACCGGCCCGCAGCCGGGTGCGCAAAGCCGCCCCGGCGCTGGCTTGAAACAGAGACTGCGAGAGGAAAGGAACCGCCATGGTCCGCAAAGCTGACACGACCGAAACACCCGAAACCGCCGCAGGGCTGGAGGCGCAACTGGCGCAATTGCGCGCCGATCTGGCCCGCATGGCCGAAACCGTCACCACTCTGGCGCAATCCCAAGGCGCAGCGCTTGGGGATCGCCTGGGGGCAGAGGCCGAAAAGCTGCGCGGCACCGCCGAGGCGCAATTGGCGGCCTTGCAGGCGCAGGCCGAGCCCAAGCTGGAGGAGG
>CALKAA010000232.1 GCA_937983495.1 uncultured Gemmobacter sp.
AGCCGACGGATCAGGCTAGAAGTATCATTGCGGCTGCCGCCCATCCCCTGCACGTCCTTGTAGAACTGATCCACAAGCGCCGTGACTGGCAGGCTCGCACCAATCTCATCGGCGGTTTCCAGACAGATTTTCAGATCCTTGCGCATCCAGTCCACCGCAAAGCCGAAATCGAACTCGCCCGCCAGCATGGTCTTGTGACGGTTGGCCATCTGCCAGCTGCCTGCCGCGCCCTGGCTGATCACCTCGACCACCGCCGCACCATCAAGCCCGGCCTTCTGCCCGAAGGCCAGCGCCTCGGCCAGGCCCTGCACCAGCCCGGCGATGCAGATCTGGTTCATCATCTTGGCCAACTGCCCCGCGCCACTGTCCCCCAGACGGCGGCAGATGCGGGCATAGGCGGCGATCACCGGCTCGGCCCGCGCGTAAGCCGCAGCCTCGCCGCCGCACATCACCGAGAGAATCCCATTTTCGGCCCCGGCCTGCCCGCCTGACACCGGCGCATCGACGAAATGCTTGCCTTGCCCGGCCGTCACCGCCGCCAGTTCGCGCGTGACCTGCGCCGATACCGTGGTGTGATCGACAAACACCGTGCCGGGGGCCATGCCCGCAAAAGCCCCATCCGGCCCAAGGCAGACCGCGCGCAGATCGTCATCATTGCCAACGCAGGCCATGATGAACTCGGCCCCCTCCGCCGCCTCACGCGGGGTCGCCGCCGCCCGCCCGCCATGCGCCGCCACCCAAGTCTCGGCCTTGGCCGGGCTGCGATTATAGACCGTCACCTGATGCCCCTTGGCCGCCAGATGCCGCGCCATGGGAAAGCCCATCACGCCCAAACCCAGGAACGCCACTGTCGCCATGGTGATGCCTCCGCTCATTGCCCCGCACGCGCAATTGGACTAGGAAACCAACTCGCACCCAAGGTCAAGGACGGTCCCTGTGCTTCTGCTTTTCCGCTGGCTTATCCGCATTGTCACGGCGCTGATGGCGCTTTCGGTGCTTGCGGTGCTGATCGGCTACTGGTTCCTGTCGCGTTCCCTGCCCGATTATGACGAGGATTTTGCGCTGCACGGTCTGGCTGGCCCGGTGGAGATTGTGCGCAGCAATGACAATGTGCCGCATATCTTTGCCACCCAGGACAAGGATGTGTTCTTCGCGCTTGGCTTTGCCCATGCGCAGGATCGGTTGTGGCAGATGACCATGCTGCGTCGCACCGCTCAAGGCCGCCTGTCCGAGATGTTCGGCACCCGCACCGCCCGGATTGACGAGCTGATGCGCCGCTTCGATCTGGAAGGGCTCGCCCGGCAATCGCTCAGCGTGCAGGATGCCCCCACCCTTGAGGCGCTGGAGGCCTATGCGGCGGGCGTGAATGCCTGGATCACCCAAGTGAACGAGGGCGCGCGGGGCCGGGGTGCGCCGGAATTCTTCTTTTTCAGCAACGAGATCGCCGCCTGGCAACCCGCCGACAGTCTCGCCATTCTCAAGCTGATGGCGCTGCAACTTTCGGGGCAACTGGAGCCAGAGGTCTTGCGCGCCCGCATGTCGCTGCTGCTGCCCGGCCCGCGCCTCAAGGATATTCTGCCCGACGTGCCGGGGCCGGGCATTGCCGCCCTGCCCGATTACGCCAGCCTCATGCCGGGCGTCGCCCCCTCGGCAGCACCGCTGCGCATCGCGCAAGACCCGCTCTCGCCCTTCCTGCGACAGGCCTTTGCCGGGGCCTCCAACAGCTTTGCCGCCGCGCCCTCGCGCTCGGCGGCGGGGGGCAGCCTTCTGGCCAATGACCCGCATCTGGGCTTTACCGCGCCCTCGCTGTGGTATCTGGCACGGGTGCAGTTGCAATCTGGCGGTGTGATCGGCGGCACGATTCCGGGCATGCCTCTGGTGCTGGTCGGTCGGTCCGAGGCACTTGGCTGGGGCCTCAGCACGGCCTATGTCGATGATCAGGATCTGTTCATCGAAGAGGTGAACCCCGCCAATCCTGAGGAATACCGCACCCCTGAAGGCTGGAAACGCTTCGAGACCCGCCGCACCATTCTTCAAGTCAAGGATTCCGAGCCGATCACCCTGACCCTGCGCTGGACCGATAATGGCCCGGTGCTGCCCGGCAGCCATTATGACATCGGCAGCGTGACGCCCGGTGGCCATGTGGCGGCCCTTGGCTGGACGGCGCTGACCGGAGCCGACACTTCGATGACGGCCGCGATGCGGCTGATGAAGGCGAAAACCCGGGCCGCCGCCGAGGAGGCCGGCAGCCTGTTCATCGCCCCCGCGCAGAATCTGATGCTGGCCGACCGTGATGGCGTCGCCATGCAGGTGATCGGTGCCGTGCCCCGTCGTGATCCCGCGCATGAGACGCAAGGCCGCATGCCTGCAATGGGCTGGAAGGCGCAGAACCGCTGGCAGGGCACGCTGCCCTATGCAGAGAACCCGCGCTTCAATGATCCGGTTTCCGGAATCTTGGGCAATACCAACAACAAGACCATCGACCGCCCCTTCCCGCTGCATCTGGGCTTTGATTGGGGCGATACGCAGCGCATCCAGCGCTTCCTGACCCTGATGAAAACCCGCGAGGTGCATACCCGCGAAAGTTTCATCGAGGCGCAACTGGATACCGTGAGCCCCGCTGCGCGCACGCTGCTGCCGCTGATCGGGGCCGATCTGTGGTTCACCGGCGAGCCCGCGCCCGAAGGCACGCCCGAGCGCATGCGCCAGACCGCGCTGGACCTGCTGGCCAAATGGAACGGCGAGATGAACGAGCATCTGCCGGAACCGCTGATCTATCAGGCCTGGATGCGCGCCTTGCAGGACCGGTTGATCCGCGATGACATCGGCCCGATGGCGGATGAGTTCATCCATATCGAGCCCGATTTCCTGGAGCGCGTCTATCGCAATGTCGAGGGTGCGCAGGTCTGGTGCGATGTGGTGCAATCGGCGGCGGTCGAGACCTGCACCGATATTGCCCGTATCGCGCTGGATGAGGCCTTGTTGACCCTCTCTGAGCGCTATGGCCGCAATGTGGAAAGCTGGCGGTGGGGCGACCTGCATCAGGCCGCGCAGGATCATCCGGTCCTGGGCGATGTGTCGGGCCTGCGCTATTTCGTGAACATCCGGCAAAGCACCAGTGGCGATGATCACACGCTGATGCGCGGTCGCACCAAGGGCAAGGGCGATAACCCCTTCCTGAACGTGCATGGCGCGGGCTATCGCGGGGTCTATGATTTCGCCGACCCGGACAGTTCGGTGTTCATCATCTCCACCGGGCAATCGGGCCACCCGCTCAGCCGCCATTACGACAATCTGGGCGAGCGCTGGCGGCGCGGTGAATATATCCCGATGACGCTGGACCCGCAGCTGGCGCGTGCGGCGGCGGTGGGGGTGACCTCGCTGGTGCCTGCGGCGGAGTGAACCAAAGCCCCAATAATGGCCTCGGCCATCGCCGAGGTCACGCGCCACCCTGTCCACATCGGGCCGGTGGCCCAAAGCCACCGGCC
>CALKAA010000233.1 GCA_937983495.1 uncultured Gemmobacter sp.
TCTGACAGAAAGTCAGGGGGGTCAAAATTGGACGCCGATACCCCGCCTTAGGGGGGGCAAAATTGCATGCCGAAACACAACCGAACCGGCAGGATGTACTTTTCGCAGGGATCCTTGCCAGTCAGTGTCTCTGATTGCGGACAAAGTTAGCATTTGTCGGGCCCCAAAAATAGCCCTCTCTCGGCTGCGGCATATCCTTTCATGTCAGTTCTGTGGTCATCGGATGTTGCTGCACGGTTGCGAATGGCTCATTCATTTGGGCCTTTAGGGCGACGCTGCATCGCGGTCCCAGCTGACGTCGATATTCTGATCCGAGGCTCAGTCATACCCGATCCGGCCTGTCAGCCCGGTTTGGGTAATGCAGGTTTTGCGGATATCTGCCATCATACTGAACACTGCCATTCCGTCCGGTCCGGCCCGTTCCGCGCGCGCTCGCAGGAAGGACATTTTGTAGGCACTTGGGGGTGCCACTGGGTCTTCGCGAGGTATGATACGATAGTAGGCGCGAACGACAGCGATGTAGCGGGACTCATCATCCCTGTCGCCGAGCAGCGTTTCTTGCCCACGCTCTTTCACACATTCCCCTAGGGCGGCGCAGGCAGGGCTGGCCCCACCATTGGGTGCTACCCCACATTGGCGCATGACCTGAATTGACCAATCCACGGCGGGAAAAGCGTACATACCCACACGCAGATCGGTGCATCCCGACAAAAATGTGACAATCAGGCCTGCAATCATGGCATTTTTCATCAGACAACAGCCTCCACTTCACCGCGAAAGCTTTCAAACATCTCGCCTGCGTAGGCATGTGCAAATTCATCCACGCGCCAGAAGATTGTATTCGTATCGGCACCGGGACAGTTCTGCCATGGGCCTCCACGCCGCGCGATAAAGTTGGCGGATCCAACAGATCCGGCAGCACGTTCATAGTCCACATAAATATTGCGCCAGGTTTTGACGCGCGCGGGTTTTGGTTGTGCGCCCCTATGAAACACTGGATCAAGGGTTACGAGCAGTTCGACTTCGTGGCCCGCATCTGAAAGGCGTTTGCTGACGGCATGTGCCTTTGCACCGCCCATCGAATGGCCGACCAGGACGATCTTTTGCCCCTGCGCCCGCCAATGCAGGGTAATGGCTGAAAGTGCTGCATCCCTGTTCAGCCTGACATAGAGGAGATCGTTACCCCCGGGCTCAGTCATGCCCGATCTTGCCCGTCAGCCCGGTTTCAGCAAGGCACCTGTTGCGCACATCTTCCATTACGCCAAACAAGGCCACAGCGTTCGGCCCGGCCCTTTGGGCTCGTTCCCGCAGGAAAGTCATTGTGTAAATTGTTGGGTAGTTAGGAGCGGTTGCGAATTCAATGGGGACGATACGGTTGTAGGTGCGGATCACGTGTGCTCTAGGGGAGGCGCTGCCTCGCTCGCCCATTGCCGCGAGTACCGTTCTTTCCCCCCGCGTCCGCACACAACCCGCAAGGGCGATGCAGGCAGGGCTGGCCCCACCGTTGGGCGCAACTCCACATTGGCGCGCGACCTGATTTGACCAATCCAAGTATGGAGAGACTTGCATCTCCGCAAACAGATAGGTGCATCCTGAAAGAACTGTGGCTATCAAACCAGCCATCATGGTGTTCTTTATCATATCACAGCCTCCACTTCACTGCGGAAATATTCAAACATTTCTTCTGCTTTGGCATGTGCATCCTGGCCTATATCCCAAAAAACAACATTTGTATCGGCCCCAGGGCAATTCTGCCATGGGCCGCCCAGCCGTGCGATGCCGTTGGGTGAGGTAGTGGAACCAGCGGCACGCGCATAGTCCACATGAATATTGCGCCAAGTCTTGACCCGGGCCGGTTTTGGCTGTGCCCCGCGATTGAACACTGGGTCAAGGGTTACGAGCAGTTCGACGTCATGGCCCGCGTCTGAAAGACGCTTGCTGACGGCATGTGCCTTTGCACCGCCCATCGAATGGCCGATTAGGACGATCTTTTGCCCCTGTGCCCGCCAATGCAGGGCAATGGCAAAAAGTGCCGCATCCCTGTTCCAGCTGACATAGCCAATATCCTGCTTGCTTTCGTTCACCCGATCATAGTCTTCGAATCCCCTAATCATCGGACGAAACTTTACATCCAAAGCCCCCCCAACGAACATCACCAACGGCTGAAAGGACCTGCAGACGGCAATACCATCTGTGCCTGTCGTCGTGCACCCGGGGATTGGATCGCCTTCGCCCGCCAGATTGACGCTGCGACTGGTAACCCTTGTGCCGGCGGGTGTGATGACCAGCGATTCCTCAAATATTCCAACCGCCGTCGGCGCAAGCGTTTTGGACATCTCGATCCCCTAACCTTGTGTTTTCCGGATCAGGCGCAACTGCGCCCGCGCCCGCTTTTGACCATATCGCAGTAGGCGCTGCACCTTGTCCGGGTGATCGCTCCGCAGGATACTGCGCAAATAATCGTGGAGCGGATCTTCAAGACTGCCTTCGCCCAGCAAGAAAGCATGCGCAAAAAGAAGGACTGCTCCCCCGCGCTGGTCTTCGGGCGCAAAAGCCGCCTGGGCCTTGGCATTGCAGCGGTCCGTCAACAGCTTTTGCCGATCCATGGACAACAGGCGCGCCCGCTCAGGAAAGAAGTCGAGGATTACGCCAAGCGGGTTTTCGCTTGCCATAATCCGGGCGACTTGCGGGGCATCGAGCATAGCAAAGCGGTTAAGCGCCAGCGCATAGTTCTGGTAGCTTTGCCCGCAGACATCCCGGATGATGCGAAAGCACTCTTCCCGCAGGTTCAACATCCTTGCGTAACATGGTCTGTTCTGTTTCAGAATCTCTTGGACACCCTGATAGGTAAGGTCAGTGTCGAACTGGCTCCCTAGGATCAGGGCCAGGGAGATATAGCAGTCCTGAGACCAACTGCGCCGCAGATCATAGGCATGAAAGGCCTGGGCCATGCGCCAAGACCATTCGTCCCGCAAATCGGGGGTAAGTGTTCTGTGCAGATCGCGATGATCGTTTCTCAAAGTGTCTTGGGCAAACTGCGCTTTCTGGACCAGTGCGATGTGCATCTTTAAATCGGGCGTCAGAACCGGCGCGCAGCCTCTAATCTGAGCATTCGGTCTTTGGGATATCCGATACGCAGATGTCTGTGCCATCACCACCGCAGAAGACACAGGGTGAGCGCAGAATTGGGAAATCCAGAGAGGCTGGCGGGTCACATCCCATCGGGTTACGCTATCCCAAAACCTGAAATAAAACCAATTCCCCTCTTCATCCTGCACCCGTGTAAACTTGCGCAAGTGCTTGCGTAGCGCATCGAAGCCCGCGCGAGAGCGGATGAAGATGCCCAGCTCCTTCTCCCATAGCCCGCCCGCGCCCTCTTGCCTGGTGAACAAGCGACGGGTGAAGTCGTTGCTGTCCTTCAACTCAACAAGGAAAGGCGCGTGTTCGCCCAATTCTTCCTGCGCCTTGTTCTGAAACAGCGATTGATACCGCAAGCCGGAGCTTTCCAGCAGGCTAGTCAGCAGATAGGGTGTTTTGCCCGCGTCCAGCACTGCAAAAGTGGCCAGCGGCGGGATCTCCGCGCCCAAAACCGCCCGCTCGGCCTCTGTCGGATCAGGTTGACCGAAGAGCGCATCATGCAGCGCGTCAGGGACGGATTTCTTGGAGTTTACGCCGACCTGTGCATCCAGCGGGGTGATGGGAGCAAGCTTTTCGACCTGCAGCCAGTTCAGGTCTCCCCGCCACGGTGTGCCGGCCCCGCCCAACTGTGTCATTGGCCCAAAGACGACGTGACGCCCCTCATGCACCAACTGTGCCACTGGGATCCCGCTTGCTGCGGGATGACGCGCGCCTCAACTGCTTGAGGGCAGCATATCCTCGACGCTGCCCGCCGATAGCCTTGCGCTGCAAGTGCAGACCCAACAAGCGCCTCGAACTCGAGTCGATCCGAATAAAAGGCTGCAGGGATAAGCTGAGACGGGGCATCCCCACCGCTTAGACGGCAAAAAATAAGAAAGTCACTCATCCCAACCCTCAGGCACAATCATGGGGTGATTGCTGTTCGCGGTATGGGAAGTCAAGCGGTCTCCCCAAAATTGCTAATGACTTCAGAGGTCAAGAACACAGGCCGAAATCCTGCCTATAAGCCGCGTTTTTGCCGCAACTTGTGAAAGAGACGAACGACCTTTGAGATGCTCGTTACGTAAAGGATCGGTGCGACATGTTCGACCGGCGCTGGAGTCTCGATGAAGGGCCGCTTCGTTCGCATGCCGTGAATGCGTTGCCGTGGCGGGATCGGTCCGCTCTCCGCCCGTCAGGTGGTTTCAACTTGGTTGGCCGCTGCGGTCTGCATTGGCGTCCGCTACGCTGGGGGCGCTGCGAGTGCCACGCTGCACTGCCTCAGGCCGCTTTCCATAGCCGCCGGTCGACCTCCACCTATGCTGCGCGACGGCGTTCCCGAAAACGGTCATTCAAAAGGGGCGCAGCGTACGGGTCTGTTGGACGGCCGATCTGCCAAAGCGTAGCGCCTATCCTCCTCGTTGACTGAGTATCATTTGAGATACATACTGCCATCTCAACATTGCGGAGCAGGCCATGCCCACACAGTCTTCGATGATCCACATTCGGGTCGATGATCAGCTTAAGGCGAAAGCCGCTGACGCCCTTGCGGGGGTGGGCCTCACCCTTTCGGATGCGGTTCGAATACTTCTCACGCGTGTGGCAGCAGAAGGTGGGATGCCGGCCGGGTTGACGGCAAATCCGGACGCCTACGACTCTTGGTTTCGGGCCAAGGTGCAGGAAGCGCTGGCTGACCCAACGCCCGCGACTCCGCATGACCAGGTTATGAGTGAAGCTCGAGCACTCATCGCCGGAAAGCATCGTGCCTGAACTCCTGTGGAAGGCTGCCGCAGCTTCTGACCTGTTGGCAATCGTTGACTACATCTCCGATGACAATCCTGAAGCAGCGCTCGCTCTGATGGACGAGATCGAATGCAAGGTTGCCCTGCTTCCTGCCCATCCCAAGCGGTGCCGAGTTGGCCGCGTGCAGGGGACACGGGAGCTTGTGGTTCGACCGAACTACATTGTCGTCTACCGTGAGGACGCCGAAGCCGTGACAATCCTCCGCGTTTTGCACGCGGCGCAGATGTGGCCTTAAAGGGGCTCTGTTGCACAAATGCGATGAGGGATTCATCATGTGAAACCAGAGTGGTAGCTGGGGGGCATGAGCAGACCCACACCCCCCGCCTACAAGACCAGGAACTGGCCGGCCTACAACAGAGCGCTGAAGCGCCGTGGCTCGCTGACGATCTGGTTCGATCCCACCATGACCTGGGAGGCGGAGCCCACCGGCAAACGCGGCCGACAGCCCGACTACAGTGACGCGGCCATCCAGACCTGTCTGACCATGAAGGTGCTGTTCGGCATGGCGCTTCGCCAGACGACAGGGTTCGTCGAAAGCCTGTTGGGCCTGATCAGCTTGGACTGGGCGGTTCCCAACTTCAGCACGCTCAGCCGCCGCCAGAAGACCCTGAAGGTCAACATCCCCTTTCGCGGATCAGCAGGCCCGCTACACCTGCTGATCGACAGCACAGGCATCAAGGTCGAGGGCGAAGATTGAACCGCCCCGTGTTTACCGGAGGGCAAAACTCTCGGAGAATTGCCCGTTATGGAACAGACATCAAAGAAGAAGACCTCGAAGCCGTATTCACCTGAGTTCCGCGAACGTGCGGTTCGGTTGGCGATGGAACACCGCGATGAGTATCAAAGCGAAGCTGCTGCGCTGACGGCGATCGCGAGCAAGTTGGGCTGTTCGCCGGACAGCCTTCGCGTTTGGCTGCGCCAGGCCCAGCGTGATGGTGGCGAACGGCCAGGTCAGACGACGGCCGAGAAAGCTCGGATCAAGGAGTTGGAGCGTGAGGTGCGCGAGCTCCGCCAAGCGAATGAGATCCTGAAGAAAGCATCAGCGTATTTTGCCCAGGCGGAGCTCGACCGCCCGTTTCGCAAGTGACTGCTTTTATTGAAGACCATAGGGGGCAGTTTGGGGTCGAGCCGATGTGTAGAATTCTACAGATCGCCCCGTCGACCTATTATGAGCGGTGCGCCATCGCGCGTGATCCCGAGCGTGCTTCGCTTCGGGCAAAGTCTGACGCCGATCTCTGCATCAAGATCGACGCCGCCTGGCAGGACAATCGCAAGCTCTACGGCGCACGGAAGATCTGGCATGTCTTGCGGCGCGAGGGCGAGGATGTCGCCCGCTGCACGGTTGAACGGTTGATGCGAGTTCTGGGCATCAAGGGCGTGCTTCGGGGCAAAAAGATCGTCACGACCAACCCTGACACATCGCAGCCCTGCCCGAACGACAAGGTGAACCGCCTGTTCGTGGCAGATCGACCGAACAAACTGTGGGTTTCAGACTTCACTTATGTGCAAACGTGGTCCGGGACGGTCTATGTTGCCTTCGTGATTGATGTGTTTGCGCGTCGCATTGTCGGCTGGCGTGCCTCGACATCGATGAAGACACAGTTCGTTCTCGATGCACTGGAGCAAGCGATCTGGCAAAGAAAGACGCCGGATAACAAGAGCTTGGTTCACCATTCGGACCGCGGATCACAATATCTGTCGATCAAATATACCGAGCGCCTGACCGAGGCAGGGATCGATCTTTCCGTCGGAACGGTCGGTGACGCCTACGACAACGCTATGGCCGAATGCGTCATTGGACTGTTCAAAACCGAGGTCATCAACCAGATCGGTCCGTGGAAATCGATACGTGAGGTCGAGTGGGAAACCCTCAAATGGCTCGATTGGTATAACAACCGCCGCCTTCTCGGCCCCATCGGATACATCCCGCCCGCAGAAGCAGAGGAGGCGTTCTATGCAAACCTGAACTCTCTCGATATGGTCGCTTAGTCATTGAACAAA
>CALKAA010000234.1 GCA_937983495.1 uncultured Gemmobacter sp.
GAGTTGATCAATTCAGGCGGGCGGCGGCGAGGATGGCACCGGGGCCGCCTTGGGGGCTGGGGGATTGCAGCAGCACGGCAAGCGGGTCTGGCCCCGGCGCAGGCACCAGCAGGTCAAGCGGCGGGGAGCCGGGCCAATCGGCCAGCGCCTGCCAATCGGTCACAATATTGCGATAGGTCACGGTCTTGCCCGCATTCTCGCCATGGGCAATCTCCACCACGGCCTCGGGCTGAAAGCGCACCAGTTGCAGCTTCAACGGAGCGTCTGCGGCCTCGGGCCATTCGGCCACCCGGATGCGCAGGGCCTCACCCTCGCGGGTGATGCTCAGGTCGGGGCCGGGGCGGTCCGGCTGCGCGGCGCGGATGGCCTCGGCCACGGCGGTTGCATCATTGCCCTCGACCCGCGCCACACCCGCCACAATCATTTGCGGCGTGTAGATCATCCGCTCCCCCGCAGCCCTTGCATAGGCCTTCTGGCGTTCGGTAAAGCCGGGATGGGCGAAAGTATCGGCCCAGCCGATATAGTCCCAGTAATCCACATGCAGCGCGAGGGGCAAGAGACCGGGCTGATCGGCCAGTTCCTCCAGCAGGGCATCCGCCGCCGGGCAGGACGAGCAGCCCTGTGACGTGTAAAGCTCCAGCACGACGGGCGCAGGCGTTTCGGCCCCTGCGGCACCGGCACCGGCTGCGGCCATCAGGATCAGCGCGGCGGCTCCCAGCGGTGTCGTGCTCATGCGGTCATCCCCTTCTTGCCCTGCCTTTCTAACGCTGCACTCGTCACGAAACCAATCAAGGTTTTGCGATAGACGCGGGGCGGGCCGTGATCAAGCACCCCTGCCCCGCCGCACCGCATTCCGCCCGTCGGCGCGGCTTTGCCGCAACGTGGGGCCGGGCTGCGGAAAGGGCTGGATTTTCGGCATACAATTGCATACAAAGCCATTGCAGATTCCCTTGCGCGACGCGCCGCAATGCGGCACACGACTAAAGGGGGTTCGCCCGAGCCCAAGATTTCCGAGCCCGAATTTCCGAGCCACAGCCAGGAGGCGACAGATGACCGTCACCGTCGGACACGACAGCAGCAAAACGAGGAAGACCCTGACCGCTGGCGGTGCCAGCGTCGCCTATTACTCGATCCCCGCCGCCGAGGCCGCCGGTCTGGGCGAGTTCTCAAAACTGCCCGCCGCCCTGAAGGTGGTGCTGGAGAACATGCTGCGCTTCGAGGATGGCAAGACCGTCACCGTCGAAGACATCAAGGCGTTCTCCGACTGGGGCAAGAAGGGTGGCAAGAACCCGATCGAGATCGCCTATCGCCCGGCCCGCGTGCTGATGCAGGATTTCACCGGCGTTCCGGCGGTGGTCGATCTGGCGGCGATGCGCGATGGCATCAAGGGTCTGGGCGGCGACGCACAGAAGATCAACCCGCTGAACCCGGTTGACCTCGTGATCGACCACTCGGTCATGATCGACGAATTCGGCCATCCCCGCGCCTTCCAGATGAACGTGGACCGCGAATATGAGCGGAACATGGAGCGCTATGTCTTCCTGAAATGGGGTCAGAACGCCTTCAACAACTTCCGCGTTGTGCCGCCCGGCACCGGCATCTGCCACCAGGTGAACCTGGAATATCTGGCGCAGACCGTCTGGACCGACAAGGACCAGAACGGCGAGGAAGTGGCCTATCCCGATACGCTGGTGGGCACGGACAGCCACACCACCATGGTCAACGGCATGGCCGTTCTGGGCTGGGGCGTGGGCGGGATCGAGGCCGAGGCCGCGATGCTGGGTCAGCCCGTCTCGATGCTGATCCCCGAAGTGGTCGGCTTCAAGCTGACCGGCAAGATGGTTGAGGGCACCACCGCCACCGACCTCGTGCTGAAAGTGGTTCAAATGCTGCGCAAACATGGCGTGGTGAACAAGTTCGTCGAATTCTACGGCGAAGGTCTGGATCACCTGCCGCTGGCCGACCGTGCGACGATTGCCAACATGGCCCCCGAATATGGCGCCACCTGCGGCTTCTTCCCGATCGACAATGAAACGCTGCGCTACCTGCGCAATACCGGCCGCGAAGAGGCCCGTATCGCGCTGGTCGAGGCCTATGCCAAGGCCAATGGCATGTGGCGCGATGCCGATTACAGCCCGATCTACACCTCGACGCTGGAACTCGACATGGGCACCATCGTGCCCGCGATCTCGGGCCCGAAACGTCCGCAGGATTACCTGCCGCTGTCCGAGGCCAAATCGGGCTTTGCCAAGGAGATGGAAGCCAGCTTCAAGCGTCCGATGGGCGTGGAAGTGGCGGTTGAGGGGCAGGATTACAAACTGTCCTCGGGCAAGGTCGTGATCGCCGCGATCACCTCCTGCACCAACACCTCGAACCCCTATGTTCTGATCGGCGCCGGTCTGGTGGCACGCAAGGCACGCGCGCTTGGCCTGACCCGCAAGCCGTGGGTGAAAACCTCGCTGGCCCCCGGGTCTCAGGTCGTGAGCGAATATCTGGAGGCCGCGGGCCTTCAGGAAGACCTTGATTATGTCGGCTTCAACCTGGCCGGCTATGGCTGCACCACCTGCATCGGCAACTCCGGCCCGCTGCAACCGGAAATCTCCAAGGCCATCAACGAGGGCGATCTGGTCGCCACCGCGGTGCTGTCGGGCAACCGCAACTTTGAGGGCCGGATTTCGCCGGATGTGCGCGCGAACTACCTCGCCTCGCCGCCGCTCTGCGTGGCCTATGCCATTGCGGGCGACATGAATATCGACATCACCTCGGAACCGATCGGCGTGTCGAAAGACGGCCAGCCGGTCTATCTGAAAGACATCTGGCCGACCAATCAGGAAATCGCCGACATCGTGCATCAGGTCGTGACGCGCGAGGCTTTCCAGAAGAAATACGCCGATGTGTTCAAGGGCGATGAGAAGTGGCAGGCGGTGAAGGTCACCGAGAGCGAGACCTATGACTGGCCCGCGACCTCGACCTATATCCAGAACCCGCCCTACTTCCAGGGCATGGCCAAGACCAAGGGCGCGATCAAGAATATCGACGGTGCCCGCGTTCTGGCTCTGCTGGGGGACATGATCACCACCGACCACATCTCGCCCGCAGGCTCGTTCAAGGCGACCACGCCTGCTGGCAAATACCTGAGCGAGCGTCAGGTGCCGGTGAGCGAGTTCAACTCTTATGGCGCCCGTCGCGGCAACCATGAGGTGATGATGCGCGGCACCTTCGCCAATATCCGCATCAAGA
>CALKAA010000235.1 GCA_937983495.1 uncultured Gemmobacter sp.
AGGCGCTGTTCGAGGCCGAGGGCTTTGCCCCGATCCGCTCCGCCTGGCTCGACCGCGCCGCCCGTCTGGGCGAGGTGATCCGCGCCCGCACCGGCACTACCGAGCGGCGCGGTATCTTCGATACGATTGACGCGACCGGCGCGCTGGTTCTGTCTGCCGAGGGCACGCGCGAGGCGATCCCGGCGGCGGATGTGTTTTTCTGACAAAAAGGGGCAGGCTCATGCTTCTCGCCATCGACTGCGGCAATACCAATACCGTCTTCTCGATCTGGGATGGCACGGCTTTCATTGCCACCTGGCGCATCGCCACCGATCACAAGCGCACGGCGGATGAATATCACGTCTGGCTGCAAACCCTGATGACGCTGAAAAAGCTGGATGTGACGATCACCGAGGCGATCATCAGCTCCACCGTGCCGCGCGTCGTGTTCAATTTGCGGGTGCTGTGCAACCGCTATTTCGACTGCCGCCCCTATGTGGTGGGCAAGCCGGGCTGCGAATTGCCGGTGGCCCCGCGCGTCGATCAGGGCACGACTGTTGGCCCCGACCGTCTGGTGAACACCGTGGGCGGCTTTGACCGCCATGGCGGCAATCTGGTGGTGGTGGATTTCGGCACCGCCACCACCTTCGACGTGGTGGATACCGACGGCGCCTATATCGGCGGCGTGATCGCCCCCGGCGTGAACCTCAGCCTTGAGGCGCTGCATATGGCCGCCGCCGCGCTGCCGCATATCGACATCGCGCGCCCCGCATTGGCCATCGGCACGAATACGGTGGCCTGCATGCAGGCGGGCGTGTATTGGGGGTATATCGGCCTTGTCGAAGGCATCGTGCGGCAGATCCGGGCCGAGCGTGACCGCCCGATGAAGGTCATTGCCACCGGGGGCCTCGCGCCCCTCTTTGCGCAGGATACTGCGATCTTCGATTTTGTTGAGGACGATCTGACCATGCATGGCCTCGTTCTCATCCACCGCTACAACAAGGAACTGGAAACCGCATGAGTGTGAAAAACCGCCTGATCTATCTGCCGCTGGGCGGCGCCGGAGAGATCGGGATGAACACCTATGTCTATGGCTATGGGCCGGAAGATCGGGAACGCCTGATCGTCGTTGATCTGGGCGTGACCTTCCCCGATATGGACACCACGCCGGGTGTCGATCTGATCATGGCGAATGTGCAATGGCTGGAAGAACGTGCCGAGCGGATCGAGGCGATCTTCATCACCCATGCCCATGAGGACCATATCGGCGCGCTTGGCCATCTGTGGCCCAAGCTGAAGAAGCGCGTCTATGCCCGCCGCTTCACCGCCGCCATCGGGCGGCTGAAATTCGAGGAACACGGCCACCCGACCGATGTGATCCACACCGTCGAGGCACGGCCCACCGTGGTCGAGGCCGGGCCGTTCCGGGTGCAATTCGTGCCGGTGGCGCATTCGATCCCCGAAAGCTCGGCGCTGATCATCGACACGCCCGCCGGGCGCATCGTCCATTCCGGCGATTTCAAGATGGACCCGACGCCCGTGGTGGGCGAGGGCTGGAACGAGCCGCTGTTCCGCGAGATTGCCGCTGAAAAGCCGGTCAAGGCGCTGATGTGCGACTCGACCAACATCTTTTCGCCCCATGCGGGCCGGTCCGAGGCCAGCCTGGCCGATCCGCTGCATGGGCTGATCGCCAATGCGGGCGGCATGGTGGTGGCGACCACCTTTGCCTCCAACGTCGCGCGTCTGAAAACCCTGGCCGAGGCGGGCCGGGCGGCGGGGCGTTCGGTTTGCCTTCTGGGCCGGGCCATGCAGCGCATGGTCAAGGTGGCCACCGAAACCGGCGTGCTGACCGATTTTCCGCCGACGATCCCGTCCGAGGCCGCCTCGGAGGTCTCGCGCCAGAACCTCATGTTGATCGTGACCGGCAGCCAGGGCGAACGCCGCGCTGCCACCGCGCAACTGTCGCGCGGCAAATATCTGGGGCTGGAGCTGAAAGAGGGCGATCTGTTCCTGTTCTCCTCCAAAACCATTCCGGGCAATGAGCGCGACGTGCTGCGCATCATGAACAGCTTCTCGGAAATGGGCGTCGATGTGGTGGATGACACCAATGGCCGCTATCACGTTTCCGGCCATGCCAACCGCCCGGATCTGGAACTGATGCATGAGGTGCTGCGCCCGCAGATGCTGATCCCGATGCATGGCGAGCATCGCCACTTGCGCGAGCATGTGCGCCTGGGCGAGGCCCGCGGCATCGCGGGTGAGATTGCCACCAATGGCATCATGCTGGATCTGACCGGCGACACGCCGGAGATCGCCGAATATATCGACACCGGGCGGCTGTATCTGGATGGGTCGGTGCTGATCGGGGCGATGGATGGGGTGATCCGCGACCGCATCCGCATGGCGCTGAACGGGCATGCCATGGTCAATGTGATCCTCGACGAGGAAGATGCCCCGCTGGGCGAGGCTTGGGTGGAGCTGATGGGCCTGCCCGAGATCGGCAAGCGCGGGCAGGGGTTGGCCGAGCTGATGGAGGCCGAGGTGACCGAGTTCCTCGAAACCGCATCGGCCAAGGTCATTCGTGATGATGACAAGCTGGAGGAGGCGCTGCGCCGCATCCTGCGGCAGGTCTCGGTCGAGGAAATCGGCAAGAAACCGGAAGTTACCGTGGTGGTCAGCCGTCTCTCGGCAGAGTGACGGCACCGCCCCGGCGGCTCAGCTTGCCCAAAAGAAAAGGCGCCCCGCGGGGCGCCTTTTCTTTTGGCTTATTCCGCGTCGCCCGCGCCGGCCATTTCGGGCCGGGCCTCGGCGCTTTCCTCGGCCTGAGCCGGGCGCTCTTTCAGCTTGAAGCTGCGCAGGATGAAATCCGGAACATGGTCGCCCATGCCCACCACGCGGTCGTCGCGGTCATGGCGGCGATCATCGCGGCGCCGGTCATCCCGACGCTCATCGCGCCGGTCGTCCCGGCGGTCTTCGCGGTGATGGTGCCCATGCGGCGCGCTGCCATGAGTATGGACCTGCGGGCGCGGGCCACGCTCGTCGCGGCGTTCCTCACGGCGGTCGTCGCGACGATCCTCCCGGCGATCTTCCCGGCGCGGTTCTTCCTTGGCGACCTCAACCACAGCCACCGGGGCCACGGTTTCGCGCGGCTCGCGAGCGCTGTCGCGTCCCGACTCGCGGTTGCCATCACGCCCCGAGCGACCATTGCGGCCCTTCGAACCACGGTCGTCGCGACGATCACGGCTGCCGCCCTCGCGGGCCTCCGGCATGGTAAAGCCCTCGGGCAGGCTGCCGCGCGGGATCGCCTGTTTTACCAGATTTTCGATATTGGTCAGATACTTCTCATCCGAAGGCGTCGCGATGGAGAAGGCCTTGCCCTTGCGCCCGGCGCGCCCCGTCCGGCCGATACGGTGGACGTAATCTTCCGGGTGCGACGGCAGATCGAAGTTGAACACATGGCTGACCGAGGGCACATCCAGCCCGCGTGCCGCCACATCCGAGGCCACAAGAATTTGCAGCGTGCCTTCGCGGAAGCCATCCAAGGTGCGCATCCGCTGCGACTGGTCCAGATCGCCATGGATCGGGGCCGCGTCAAAACCATGCGATTTCAACGATTTCGCCACCACATCCACATCCATCTTGCGGTTGCAGAACACGATGGCATTGGTGCAGGCCTCGCCCTCGGCCCGGATCAGCGCCCGCAGCACGGCGCGCTTTTCGGTAAAGCTGCGATCCTTGCGGCTGGGGGTGAACTGGATCAGCGCCTGTTCGATGGTGTCGGAGGTGGTCGACTGCCGCGCCACCTCGATCTTGGCCGGGTCGCGCAGGAAGGTTTTGGTGATCCGCTCGATCTCGGGGGCCATGGTGGCCGAGAAGAAGAAGGTCTGGCGTGTGGCGGGCGTCAGGCTGAAAATGCGCTCGATATCGGGGATGAACCCCATATCCAGCATCCGGTCGGCCTCATCCACCACCATGATCTGCACGCCGGTCAGCAGCAGTTTGCCGCGCTCGAAATGATCGAGCAAGCGGCCGGGCGTGGCGATCAGCACATCGACGCCGCGGTCGATCAGCTTGTCCTGCTCGC
Source organism: uncultured Gemmobacter sp. (assembly GCA_937983495.1). GTDB lineage: Bacteria > Pseudomonadota > Alphaproteobacteria > Rhodobacterales > Rhodobacteraceae > Gemmobacter. Next base: position 4,064 of record CALKAA010000235.1, read on the forward strand.
CAAAGGCCACGCCGCCAATCAGCAGCGCCTTGGTCAGCTTGGTGTGCTTGGCATAGGTGTCGAAGTTTTCGGCCACCTGCGCGGCCAATTCGCGCGTGGGGCACAGCACCAGGCTGCGCGGCATCCGGGCGCGGGCGCGGCCCTTGCCCAGCAGCGTGATCATCGGCAGCGAGAAGCTCGCGGTCTTGCCGGTGCCGGTCTGGGCGATGCCCAACACGTCGCGGCCTTCCAGCGCATGAGGGATCGCCTGAGCCTGAATCGGGGTCGGGGTTTCGTAACCCGTTTCAGCGACGGCTTGCAGCACGCGCGCATCCAGCGCGAGATCGGAGAATTTGGTCATCAGCGTCCTGTGGCAGCGGGATCGGCCCGCAAAGGTCTTGAAGGGACGCGAATATCCGGGCGCCCCGGCGTCTGGCCGCCCTAGATGGCGCACCTCACTTGGCCGTTATCGTAAAAAGCCGCTGCCGTCAAGCGAAGGCTTGACTTACAGATATTCGGCATAGGGCCCGACAACCGGCACATGACCTTCGAATTTCGCGCAGCTCTTGCGCAATTTGCGAGTTTCCGGGTCTTCCATCAGGATCACGAATTTCTCCTTGTGGATCGCCACCGATTGCCGCCGCAGCCGCATCAGCCGCCCGCCCGAGGCCGCGTCCAGCGCCTGCATGCGCGCCCTGAGCCGCTCCATCCAGGGGCTGATGCTGCGGTCCTCCACAAAGTTCCGGTTGCGATAGGCCCAGTATTTCACGCCTACGGTGCGGTCATCGTTATGGGCAGAGCCACGGGCCGTTTTCACAATGAACGTATCCAGATCACGCACGATATAATGGTTGATCTGCACAAGGCTCTGGCCGCCCGGATCGGTGCAGTTGTAGTTCTTCACCTGATACTGATCGCGCATCAGGCCCGACCCATTGACGACCCGCAGATGCGGCATCTCCTCATCGGCTTCTGGTGGCTTGTGAACGCCAGGGCGGCTGAACAGGGTCGGGCGGAACAGCGCCTTGTAGGCGTTGAAATGGTCGTTATCCGCCATGACATAATCGCACATGGTGAAGCGTTCGGATTGCAACTGGAAGCCTTGCATCTTCTTGCCGCTATTGCCGAAGAGCCGCCAGTTGGCCATCATCAGATCAAAAGGGGGAGCCGCGGCAATCAGGTCGGCCAGCCGCCCGTCGCCGACCTTCACCACCAGCATCTCATCAAGGTCCAGCGCCATGGCGAAATCGGCGGCCTTGTATTCCGGCAGTTCTGCCGCGCGGCTATAGGCCCTGACCTGATGCGCGCCGCGCCGGGCGGGGTTGGGGAAGTATTGCACCACCCCCAGATTGGCCAGAGTGCGCATGATCTCATGCGTCAGGTCGTCGGAATCGTTCTGATACAGCGCAATATCGGTAAAGCCGACCTCAAGGTGATGGGCCACCCATTCAAGGATATAGGGGCCTTCATTCTTGGCCGTTCCCACCAGAAAAGCACGCGGTGTCACGATCACATCTCCCAATCCCGCCGGACCAGGCGGGGCCTGCACAGGACCAGAGTTGAACGCATCGCAGCCGGAAGGGCAAGCGATATCAAACGGCTGGCGTGATCAGGCCATCATCTCCTTGGTGGCGGTCAGCTTCACCTCCGGGTAGTCGCGCTCCACCCGGTCAATGTCCCATTGCAGGCGGGTCAGGAACACCGCATCGCCATCGTGGTCCTCGGCCATATGGCCCTTGTTCACATTGATCAGCTTGTCCATCTCGGCCTTGGGGCCAGAGACCCAGCGGGCCGATTTGAACTGCGAGGGCTCGAACCGCACCGGCAACCCGTATTCCTGCTCGATCCGGCTGGCCAGCACATCAAATTGCAGCGCGCCCACCACGCCGACGATGAAGCCCGAGCCGATCATCGGCTTGAACACCTTGGCCGCGCCTTCCTCGGCGAATTGCATCAGCGCCTTTTCCAGATGCTTGGCCTTCATCGGATCGCCCGCGCGCACGCCTTGCAGCAATTCCGGCGCGAAAGAGGGGATGCCGGTGAAGCGCAGCTTTTCCCCCTCAGTCAGCGCATCACCAATGCGCAATTGCCCGTGGTTCGGGATGCCGATGATGTCACCCGCCCAGGCCTCCTCGGCCAGTTCGCGGTCGGCCGCCAGAAACAGCACCGGGTTGGTGATGGCCATTGGCTTGCCGCTGCGCACATGGGTCAGCTTCATCCCGCGCTCGAAATGGCCAGAGGCGAGGCGCACAAAGGCCACGCGGTCGCGGTGCTTGGGGTCCATATTGGCCTGCACCTTGAACACCACGCCAGTCACCGCCGCCTCCTCGGGTGCCACTTTGCGGCTGGCGGTGGGTTGCGGCTGCGGCTCGGGGCCGAAACTGCCGATCCCGTCCATCAATTCCTTCACCCCGAAAGAGTTGATGGCCGAGCCAAACCAGATCGGCGTCATCGAGCCATTGAGCAGCGCCGCGCGGTCAAAGGCGGGCAGCAGCTCGCGCGCCATTTCCAGCTCTTCGCGCAGTTTGGCCAGCAGATCGGCGGGCACATGCTGTTCCAGCAGCGGATCATCAAGGCCCTTGATCTGGATCGTCTCCGCCACCCGGTTGCGATCGGCGCGGTCCATCAGCTCCAGCCGGTCATTCAGGATGTCATAGCAGCCCAGAAACTCGCGCCCCGAGCCGATGGGCCAGCTTGCGGGCGAGACATCAATGGCCAGGTTTTCCTGAATCTCGTCGATGATCTCGAAAGTGTCGCGCGCCTCGCGGTCCATCTTGTTACAGAAGGTCAGGATCGGCAGGTCGCGCAACCGGCAGACCTCGAACAGCTTGCGGGTCTGGCTTTCCACGCCCTTGGCGCCGTCAATCACCATCACCGCGCAATCCACCGCCGTCAGCGTGCGATAGGTATCCTCGCTGAAATCGCTGTGGAGATCGGAAGAGCACACGTCTGAACTCCAGTCACTGACCAATCTCGT
>CALKAA010000236.1 GCA_937983495.1 uncultured Gemmobacter sp.
TGTTGATTTTCACCCAGAACTGAGCCGGTTTTTTCACCGAGAAGTGAGCCACCTCTGATTATGGATTTCGGTTCAGGCTGTGGTCAAGGGCGGGTTTGTCTCCTTCTTTTTTCGGGCTGCCGCAGCTGAACTTGCCTTGAAGCGGAAGCTGTCGTTTCCGGTTTCCAGGATGTGACAGCGGTGGGTGAGACGGTCGAGCAAGGCGGTGGTCATCTTTGCGTCGCCAAAGACCGTGGCCCATTCGCTGAAGCTGAGGTTGGTGGTGATGACGACGCTGGTGCGCTCGTAAAGCTTGCTGAGCAGATGGAACAGCAGCGCCCCACCTGATGCGCTGAACGGCAGGTAGCCGAGTTCGTCCAAGATGACCAAGTCCAGCTTCGTCAGGCTTTCAGCGATCTGTCCCGCTTTGCCTTTGGCCTTTTCCTGTTCGAGGGCGTTGACCAATTCGATGGTGGAGAAGAAGCGGACCTTGCGGCGGTGATGCTCGATGGCTTGGATACCGAGTGCTGTCGCGACATGGGTTTTTCCGGTGCCCGGGCCACCAATCAGGACGACGTTTTGAGCACCTTCCATGAACTCGCAGCAATGGAGTGTCCGGACGTTGGCCTCGTTGATCTCGCTGGTGGCGAAGTCGAAGCCGGAGAGGTCCTTGTAAGCCGGGAAGCGGGCGGACTTCATGTGATAGGCGATCGAGCGCACTTCGCGCTCGGCCAATTCGGCCTTCAAGAGTTGCGACAGCATCGGGACTGCGGCCTCAAAGGCTGGCGCCCCTTGCTCGATCAGATCGGTGACGGCCTGGGCCATGCCATACATCTTCAGGCTGCGAAGCATGATGACGATGGCGCCGGCGGCTGGATCATGACGCATGGCGGCCTCCGACAGTCTGGGCGCGCAGGCCGTCATAGCGTTCGACATTGGCCTTGGGCTCGCGGTGCAGGGCCAATGCCTGTGGCGTATCCAGTGGCGGCCCGCCGATCACCTTGCCATCGACCAGCCGGTGCAACAGGTTCAGCACATGGGTCTTGGTAGGCACGCCCTCGGCCAACGCCAATTCCACGGCGGTCAGCACGGCCTGCTCATCGTGGTGCAGCACGAGGGCGAGGATATCCACCATCTCTCTGTCACCGCCGGGTTTGCGCAGCATGTAATCCTGTAACTGTCTGAACGCAGACGGTAATTCCAGGAAGGGGGCGCCGTTGCGAAGGGCTCCGGGCTTGCGTTGAACGACCGCCAGATAATGCCGCCAGTCGTAAATCGTCTTCGGCGGCAGATGATGGCTGCGCTGGATCACGCGGGCATGTTCGCACAGGATGTTGCCCTCAGCGGCCACAACCAGCCGGTCGGGATAGATCCGCAAGCTGACAGGGCGGTTCGCAAACGACGCCGGAACACTGTAGCGATTGCGTTCGAAGCTGATCAGGCAGGTCGGCGACACGCGCTTGCTCAGTTCGACGAAGCCGTCAAACGCGACGGGCAGCGGCATCAGCGCGGCCCGCTCCTCAGCCCAGACATCAGCGATGGTGCCGGGCTGCTTGCCATGCGGGGTCTCCCGCCACAACGCGAGGCAACGCTCTTCCAGCCAGGCATTCAGCGCGGACAGATCCGGAAAGTCCGGCATCCCCTGCAACATCTGGTGACGGGAATCCCGAACGTTCTTCTCGACTTGCCCCTTCTCCCAGCCCGCCGCCGGATTGCAGAACTCCGGCTCATAGACATAGTGGTTTGTCATGGCGAGAAAGCGCATGTTGATCTGCCGCTCCTTGCCGCGACCGACACGATCCACCGCCGTGCGCATATTGTCGTAAATCCCCCGCGCAGGCACGCCACCGAAGACCCGGAATGCGTGCCAATGGGCATCGAACAGCATCTCGTGGGTCTGCAAGGGATAGGCCCGCAGCAAAAAGGCACGGCTGTGCGACAGCTTGATATGCGCCATCTGCAACTTCGTGCGTTCGCCGCCCAGAACCGCAAAGTCCTCGCTCCAATCGAACTGGAAGGCATCGCCGGGGGCAAAATGCAGCGGCACAAAGGTCCCCCGGCCCGTGGTCTGCTGCTCACGCTGCCGCTCCGCTTTCCAAGTGCGAGCAAACGCCGCCACGCGGGCATATGAGCCGGTGAAACCAAGCACCACCAGTTCAGCATGCAGCTGCTTTATGGTCCGCCGCTCCTTGCGCGACCTCCCGGCCTCAGTCTTCAGCCAGCCCGCAAGCTTGTCGGCAAAAGGGTCAATCTTGCTTTGACGTTCCGGCGTCGCGAACTTCGGCTCGATCGTGTTCGCCGCCAGATGCTTGGTCACGGTATTGCGCGACACGCCCGTCAGCCGTGAAATCTCCCGGATCGATAACTTCTGCCGCAAATGCATCCGGCGGATGATGTTCAATAGTCCCATGTGGATCACTCCGTTGCCCCCGCCGCTCACAGCTTCGGGGAAAGGTTCACATGGCTCAGTTCTCAGTGAAAATTATGCGCCTAACCGGCTCAGTTCTGGGTGAAAATCAACA
>CALKAA010000237.1 GCA_937983495.1 uncultured Gemmobacter sp.
GCTCGCCCGCGCCGCAGACGGTGGCCCGCGCCAGTTGCATGGCCAGCGGGCCGGGCAGGCCCTCGGCCTCGCCCGCCTGCGCCAAGGCCTCGATCAGGTGGAACACATAGGCCGGGCCAGAGCCGGAAACGGCGGTGACGGCATCCATCTGATGCTCGCCCTCCAGCCGGACCACCTGCCCCACCGCCGAAAGCAGCGTCTCTGCCAGCGCCAGATCGGCCTCGGAGGCATGGGCATTACCGGTGATGGCGGTGATGCCGCGCCCGACGGCGGCAGGGGTGTTGGGCATGGCGCGGATGATCGGGGTTTGCGCGCCGAAGGTGGATTCAAAGCTGGTAATAGTGGTGCCTGCGGCGATCGACAGGAAGACGGTCGCGCCATTGCCAAGCGCCGCCACCTGCGGCAGCGCCGCCCCCATCATCTGCGGCTTCACCGCCAAGAGCACGATGGCGGGCGCGGCGGGCAGGCCCGCATTCAGATGCACGCCGGTGGATGTCAGCCAGGTGGAGGGGTGCGGCTCCAGCACCCAGATGGCAGCGGGCGGCACGCCCTGCTTGAGCCAGCCCTCCAGCATGGCCGAGCCCATCTTGCCACAGCCCAGCAGCACAAGGCCTTGATTTGTCACACGTTCCAGCATCATTAGCCCCCGGTTTCACCCTGCCAGATTAGGCAGCGGGCAGGCGGGGCGCAATGGGGGGCTTACGCCCGCCCCCAAGCCTCGGAAATGGCGACGCCCATGGCATCGGCCGGCGCGCGGTCGCCCCAGGCGACAAGCTGGAAGGCCGGATAAAAGCGCTCACAGCCCGAAATCGCCTCGGAAATCATGTGGTTGAGCTGCTCCGCCCCTGCCACGCCGCCCCCGGCCAGCGACAGGCCATAGCGCCAGACCATCAGCTTTTGTTCGGCCCAATAGGTGAAGGCCCCGGCCCAGACCTGATCGTTGCAGCGGTTCAGCACGTCGTAAAGCGCGGGCAGACGGGCCTCGGGCGGCTCCATCTCGAAGGTGCAGATCAGGCGCAGGGTCTCATCCTGCGGCGACCAGGCCAGCGTGATGGCATAGCTGCGCCACAGCCCCTCGACCGCCATGGCGATCTGGTTCTCGGTGACGCGATCAAACTCCCACTGGTGGTCAGCAGCCAGCGTTTCCACCAGATCTATGGGGTGGAGATCGTCAGCGAAGAAAAAGTCTTCAGCAAGCGACATTGCACGGCCTCTTGATACGGCATGTTGCGGTGTATCGACCACAATCAGCAGGGAAGCGGGCAAATTACAGCGGAAGCCCGGATGACCCCTTACTAGATATGGTGGGGCCAAAGCGGAAGTGTGTAAAGATGTTTGTGGGCAAATCTTCTGTGGGTAACTTGTGCCGCTGTAACTGTAGCGTGACGGCGAAACTTGCAGCAGAGCCGTTTTGTGCTGGGCCGGTTTCTAGCGGGTTTTGCGGGGGTGTAAAGGGTGACCCGGCGGCGGCCCGGTGCCTTGGCGCCATGCGGGCCCGCCCCCGGCGGTCAGGATCGGGGGCTTGCCTCCCCCGGAAAAATCCCTAACCTTCGCTTTCCAGCCCGGAGGTGCCGATGACGCCCGAATTTCTGCTCACAGCTTTCATCGTCTGCGTGACGCCCGGCATCGGGGTGGTTTACACCCTGTCGATGACTCTGGGCGGCGGGTTGCGGGCCGGCATCTGGGCGGCGCTTGGCTGCACGCTCGCGACCATCCTGCATATGGCGGTGGCGCTGGCGGGCCTTGCGGCGCTGCTGCTCACGTCGGCGCTGCTGTTCCAGACCGTGAAATATGCCGGTGTCGCCTATCTGCTCTGGATGGCCTGGGCGGTGCTGCAAGACAAGGGCAGCCTGAGCATCACCCCTGCCGCCCCCGCACCGGCCAGCCGTATCATGGCGCGCGGCGTGCTGCTCAATATCCTCAACCCGAAACTGCCGCTGTTCTTCGTGGCCTTCCTGCCGCAATTCCTGCCGGCTGAGGGCGCGCGCCTGGCGCAGATGGCCGAGCTGGGCGCGGCCTTTTCCGCCGTCACCTTGCTGACCTTCCTGCTCTACGCCGCGCTTGCCGCCAGTGGGCGCCAAAGATTGCTGGCCTCTGACCGGCTGATGCACTGGCTGCGCCGCGCCTTTGCCGCCAGCTTTGCCGCGCTTGGCCTGCGCCTGGCCATGGAGCGCGCAGCATGATCCCGCGTGGCGCAGCCCTGTTCGGCATTCTGGGCCTCGTGCCTTTCCTCGCGCTGGCCTCGCTGGCGCAATGGCAGCCCACCGCGCCCCTGCTGGCGGCGTTGAGCGAGGGCGATTGGCTGCTGTTGCATTACGCAACCGTAATCCTGTGCTTCATGTCTGGCGTGCTGTGGGGCTTTGCCACCCGCGCCGAAGGGGCCGAGGCCGCGCTGGCCTATGGGCTTTCGGTGCTTCCGGCGCTGTTTGCCGCCTTTGCGCTGCTGCCGCTGCACGACTATCGGATCGAGGCGCTGATGGCGGGCTTTGCCGGGCTGCTGCTGCTGGATTTCTGGTTCTGGAACGAAGGCCTGGCCCCGCAATGGTGGATGCGCTTCCGGGCGCTTCTGTCGATTGTGGTGCTGGCATCGCTGGGGGCCGCGCTGTAAGGCGGGGCAAAGAACCAGAAGGGGGCCGCCATGCCACAGCTTTTTGCCTATACTGACGGGGCCTGTTCCGGCAATCCCGGCCCCGGAGGCTGGGGGGTCTTGCTGCTGGCGCGTGAGGGCGAGGTGGTGGTGAAGGAACGCACCCTTTGCGGCGGCGAGGCCGAGACCACCAACAACCGGATGGAGTTGCTGGCGGCGATTTCCGCACTGGAAACCCTCGCCCGCCCCTCCGAGATCGTGGTGGTGACCGACAGCGCCTATGTGAAAAACGGCGTCACGGGCTGGATTTTCGGCTGGAAGCGCAACGGCTGGAAAACCGCCGACAAGAAACCCGTGAAGAATGTCGATCTCTGGCAGCGGCTGGATGAGGCGCAAGCGCGCCACAAGGTCGAATGGCGCTGGATCAAGGGCCATGCGGGCCATGCCGAAAACGAACGCGCCGATGAGCTGGCGCGCGAGGGCATGGCCCCTTTCAAGAAGAAACCCGCCGCATGATGGGGGCGGCATGACCCTGCTGGTTGCGCTGGATTTCGCCTCGGTCGCCGTCTTTGCACTGACCGGGGCGCTGGTGGCCAGCCGGGCACAACTGGACCTTGTGGGCTTCATCTTCATCGCCTGCCTGACAGCGCTTGGCGGCGGCACGCTGCGCGATATGCTGATCAACCGTGACCCGGTGTTCTGGATCGGTCAGCCCGCCTATCTGGCGGTGGCAAGCCTTGCGGCGCTGGTGGTCTTCGTCGCC
>CALKAA010000238.1 GCA_937983495.1 uncultured Gemmobacter sp.
AGCAGACTGACCGGCGGCACTGCGCCCGGCTCCACAGCCTCCGGCGGCGGGGCGGCGATCAGGTTGACGCCGATACCGATCACCAGATGCCCCACGCGCCCGCCCTGCCCGGCGCTTTCCAGCAGAATGCCTGCCAGTTTGCCACCATTCAGCAGCACATCGTTCGGCCATTTCAGCGCGAAGACCTGCGGCAGATCAGTCAGGCCCGCGCAGGTCTCATGCAGCGCCAGCGCGGCGACAAAACTGTAAAGTGCCACCTGATCGGGCGGACCGTCAGGCCGGAAAATCAGACTGCCATAGAAATTGCCCGCCGGGCTTTGCCATGGGCGCCCGCGACGCCCGCGCCCCTCGGTTTGCTGCCCCGCAATGACCCACGCCGGACCATTGAGGCCCGGCGCAAGAGAGGTGGCATAGGCATTGGTGCTGCCCAGAGTGTCGAAGGCGTGGCGTGCCACGCCCTCGGGCCATGTGGGGTCGTCAGCGGACAAGAGCTTCTGCCGCCACGGCTGCTTTCGGGTCGATCACACCGAAGGGATAGATCGAGCCAACCAGCACGATCAGCGCAACGCCCATCAGCGCCGCCCATTGCACGGGAGCCATGCGGCTGGTGACACCATCGGTCTCGGACCCGAAATACATGAAGAACACCACACGCAGATAGTAGAAGGCCCCGATCACCGAGGCCACGGCCCCGGCAATCGCCAGCCACATCAGCCCGGCATCCAGCGCAGCTTTCAGCACATAGAACTTGCCGAAGAAGCCCAGCATCGGCGGCACACCGGCGAGGCTGAACATCAAGACCAGCACGGCCAGCGCTTTCAGCGGCTCGCGCTTGGAGAACATGTTGAGCGAAGCCAGATCCGAGATCGGGCGGCCATCGCGTTCCATCGACAGAATGAAGGCGAAGGTCCCGATGTTCATGGTGACATAGATCGCCATATACATCAGCATCGCCTGCACGCCATAAGCGGTGCCAGCCGCCAGACCCAGCAGCGCATAGCCCATATGGGCGATGGAGGAATAGGCCATCAGACGCTTGATGTCTTTCTGACCGATGGCGGCGATGGCGCCCACGAACATCGACAGCACGGCCATGGCGGCAATCACCTGGCTCCAGTCGCCGGGAATGGCACCGAAGGCGTCATGCACCAGACGGGCAAACAGCGCCATGGCCGCCACTTTCGGCGCGGTGGCAAAGAAGGCGGTCACCGGGGTCGGCGCACCTTCGTAAACATCCGGCGTCCACATGTGGAAGGGCGCGGCCGAGACCTTGAAGGCCAGACCCGACAGCATGAACACCAGCCCGAACAGCAGGCCGGTCGGGATATCGCCGCCCAGGGTGGAGATGATGCCCGAGAACAGCGTGGTGCCGGCATAGCCATAGGTCAGCGATGCGCCATACAGCAGCAGACCGGACGACATCGAGCCCAACACAAAATACTTCAGGCCAGCCTCGGTGGAGCGTGCGCTGTCGCGGCGGAAGGACGCGATGACATAAAGGGCCAGCGATTGCAGCTCCAGCCCGACATAAAGCGCCATCAGATCGCCCGCCGACACCATCATCATCATGCCGATGACCGACAGCGCCACGAGGATCGGATATTCAAACCGCGCCAGATCGCGGCGCTGCATGTAATCCTGGCTCATCACCAGAACGGCAGAGGCCGAGAGCAGGATGGTCACCTTGGCAAAGCGCGCAAAGGGATCATCGTTGAACATGCCACCAAAGGCCGTGCGCGCGCCCTCTCCGGTGGTGCCGATCCAGAAGGCCAGCGCGACCATGACGCCCGCCGTGACCCAGGTCAGCAGCCCCGCGACCTTGTCCTTGCTGGTATAAACCCCGAACAGCAGCGCGGCCATGGCATAGACGGCCAGCAGAACCTCGGGCAGAACGGTGTTGAAATCAGTGCCGGTCATTTCCCCAAGCCCTCAGTGCGATGCCGCTTCGGCCACGTCGGCAAGGACGGGCAGAGCTGCGTGATAGTCAGTAACAAGCGCCTTCACCGAAGGCCCGATGATGTCGGTTACCAGCGAGGGATAGACCCCCAGAAGCAGGGTCATCACCACCAGCGGCGCGAAGATCAGACGCTCGCGCGGTTCCATATCGGTGATCGACTTCAGCGCCTCTTTCACCAGATCGCCGAACACGACCCGACGATAGAGATACAGCGCATAGGCGGCCGAGAAGATCACGCCCGAGGTCGCCACAAGCGCCACCCAGGTATTCACCTGGAAGATGCCCATCAGCGTCAGGAATTCGCCCACGAAGCCGCTGGTGCCCGGCAGGCCGACGTTTGCCATGGTGAAGAACATGAAGATCAGCGCATAGGCCGGCATGCGGATGACAAGGCCGCCATAAGCGTCGATCTCGCGGGTGTGCATCCGGTCATAGATCACGCCGACGCAGAGGAACAGCGCGCCGGAGATGAAGCCGTGCGACAGCATCTGGAAGATCGCACCATCAATGCCCTGCTGGTTCGCGGCAAAGATCCCCATGGTCACATAGCCCATATGCGCGACCGAGGAATAGGCGATCAGCTTTTTCATGTCAGCCTGCGCCAGTGCCACCAACGAGGTGTAGACAATGGCAATGGCCGACATCCACAGGACAAGCCCGCTCATGGTATCCGCGCCCACCGGGAACATCGGCAACGAGAAGCGCAGGAAACCATAGCCGCCCATTTTCAGCAGGATCGCCGCCAGAACAACCGACCCGGCGGTCGGGGCCTGAACGTGGGCGTCCGGCAACCAGGTATGCACCGGCCACATCGGCATCTTCACCGCGAAGCTGGCGAAGAAGGCGAGGAACAGGATGGTCTGCATGCCGCCGACGATCTGGAAGCCCGCAAGCTCCAGCGTCTCGCTGGCGAAGGTATGGGTCATCAGCGTCGGAATGTCGGTGGTGCCCGCATCGGCATACATGGCGATCATCGCCACCAGCATCAGCACCGAGCCGAGGAAGGTATAGAGGAAGAACTTGAACGCCGCATAGATGCGCTCTTTCCCGCCCCAGATGCCGATGATCAGGAACATCGGGATCAGGCCTGCCTCGAAGAACAGGTAGAACAGCACCAGATCCAGCGCGCAGAACACGCCGAGCATCAGCGTTTCCAGCAGCAGGAAGGCGATCATGTATTCCTTCACGCGCTTTTCCACGCCCCAGCAGGAGGCAATGGTGATCGGCATGAGGAAGGTGGTGAGCATGACGAACAGCACCGAAATGCCATCCACGCCCATCTTGTATTTCAGGCCCAGAATCCAGTCGGCTTCTTCGACGAATTGCATGCCGGTATTGGCCGGATCGAAATTCGTCAGCACCGGGATCGAGGCGAGGAAGGTCGCGACAGTGGCGAGCAGGGCAACCCATTTGGCATTGCGCTGCGCAGCCGGATCATCCCCCCGCAGGAACAGCGCCAGGATCAGCGCCGCAACCGCAGGCAGGAAGGTGATGATGGAAAGGAGGTGTTCCATTAGTGCGCGCCCCCCGAGAGCGACATCCAGGTGACGAGGGCAGCGATGCCCAGCACCATGGCGAAAGCGTAGTGGAAGATGTAACCGGATTGCGCCCGGTTGAAGATGCGTGTCACCGTCGGGATGATCCCCATGGCGACACCGTTGATAGCCCCGTCGATCACCGCGCCATCGCCCTTCTTCCACAGGAAGTTGCCAAGCCACATGGCAGGCTTCACGAAGATCGCGTTGTAGAGCTCGTCAAAATACCACTTGTTCAGCAGGAAATTGTAGAGCGGGCGTTGCGTGGCAGCCAGACGCCCCGGCAGGCTCGGGTTCTTGATATAGAAGAACCATGCGGTGACGAAACCGATCAGCATCGCGATGAAGGGCGAAACCTTGACCCATTTAGGCGCTTCATGCGCCGCATGGATCATGTGGTTATCAGCGGCCAGATAGATCGCGCCTTTGGGGGCAACAGCCGCAACATGGCTTTCCGCAGGCGCGGCGTGGCCTTCAACCGGGGCAGCTTGGCCTTCAACCGGCGCAGCATGTTCCGTCCCGTGTGCGGCAGCCTGCTCCATTCCGAACCAGTCGCGCACGGCCTCTTCCTTGCCGAAGAACACGTTATACCACAGCATCCCGGAGAAGATCGCGCCAAGCGCCAGAACACCGAGCGGGATCAGCATGACAACCGGGCTTTCATGCGGCTCGTGATGGCCGTGGCCGTGATCGTCATGACCATGCGCCCCATGCCCATGCGCGTCGTGACCATGCGACGCGTGACCATGCGCACGGCTCTCGCCGTAGAAGGTCAGGAACATCAGGCGCCAGCTGTAGAAGCTGGTGAAGCAAGCCGCCACAACCAACATCCAGAAGGCGAAGGACGATCCGACCCAGGCGCTTTCAATCACTGCGTCCTTCGACAGGAAGCCCGCAAAGCCGTAATGGGTCAGCGGAATGCCCACACCAGTGATGGCCAGCGTGCCGATCATCATGGCCCAGAAGGTCAGCGGAATTTTCTTCCGCAGGCCGCCATAGTTGCGCATGTCCTGCTCGTGATGCGTCGCATGGATCACCGAACCGGCCCCAAGGAACAGCATCGCCTTGAAGAAGGCATGGGTGAACAGGTGGAACATGGCGACCGAATAGACGCCCACGCCCGCCGCCACGAACATATAGCCCAGCTGGGACATGGTCGAATAGGCGATCACGCGCTTGATGTCGTTCTGCACCAGGCCGATGGTGGCCGCGACAAACGCGCTGCAAGCCCCAAGCACCACGATCAGCGTCTTGGCATCCGGCGCATATTCATAAACCGGCGACATGCGGCAGACGAGGAACACCCCGGCGGTCACCATGGTCGCGGCGTGGATCAGCGCCGACACCGGGGTCGGGCCTTCCATCGC
>CALKAA010000239.1 GCA_937983495.1 uncultured Gemmobacter sp.
GGCGGGGCAGGATCTGCATGACGCGGCCTGCCAGATCGGGCGGGCCGCGTTGGGAGAGACCCCTAACGTGTTGATTGGCCACAGTTTTGGGGCCACAGTGGCGCTGCGTCTGGCACTGGAGGCACCGGAGCGGGTGCGGCTGCTGGTGCTGATCGAGCCCGTGTTGTTTTGCGCCGCGCGCGGGATGCCAGAATATGAAGATTTTGTAGAGGCTTACGCGTCGGTTCATAGCGCCATGATGTCCAATTCCGCCACGGCGGCCAGCCTGTTTCACAGGATGTGGGGCCATGGCGATTTCGCCCGTCTGCCCCCGACACAGCAGGCCTATATGGCCGCGCGCATGCCACTGGTGGCGGCGCAGGACGCGGTTCTGGTGGAGGATCGGGAGCGGCTTTTGGCACCGGGGCGGCTGGAAGCCCTTGATCTTCCAGTGCTTTTACTGGAAGGCGCGCAAAGCCCGCCCATTGTGGCGGCGATCCAGTCGGTGTTGGCGGCGCGGCTGCCGCGTGTCAAACGGGCCATTGTGCCGGGCGCGGCGCATATGTTGCCGATCACCCATCCGCGCGAAGTGGCTGAGCTTATCCGCGCAAGTCTTTGAACAGGCTAAGGAAAGCGTCCACCTCGGCAGGCGTGGTGGACCAGCTTGTGACCAGCCGCGCCGCCTCCATCCCCTCGGGCGCGGGCATGTCGTAAAACTGCGCCCCATGCGCGCGCAGATGTGAGGAAATCCCCGCATCCCATTGAGGAAACAGGATATTCGCCTGCACCGGATAGGCGAGACGCACGCCGCGCGCGGCCAGACCCTGCGCCAGCCGGGCGGCCATGGCATTGGCATGGCTGGCCCAACCTAGCCAGCGGTCTTCTTCCAGCATGGCGAGCATCTGGGCCGCCAGAAACCGACCTTTTGACAGCAGATGCCCGCCGCGTTTGCGACGAAAAGCGAAGGATTCCGAGAGGTTAGGGTTGAAAAACACCACGGCCTCCACCCCGAGCAACCCGTTCTTGGTGCCGCCAAAGGACAGCACATCAACCCCCGCGCGCCAACTGAGCGCGGCAGGTGTGGCACCGGTGGCGGCGACGGCATTGCAGAAGCGCGCGCCGTCCAGATGCACGGGGAGGCCAAAATCCTTTGCGATTTCAACCAGTTCTGCGGTTTGGGCGGCGGTGTAGACGGTGCCTGCCTCGGTCACATTGGTCAGCGAGAGCGCGCCGCGCTGCATGTTGTGCAGGCTTTGGCCCGCGCCCTCGATGGCACGGCGCAAGGCGGCTGGCGCGATGCGGCCATCGGGGCCGTCGATGCCTAACATACGGGAACCATGGGCAAAAAACTCTGGCGCGCCGCATTCGTCCATGACGATATGCGCCTCACGCGCGCAAAACACCGTGCCCCAGGGCGGGCAAAGACAGGCGAGCGCCAGCGCATTGGCGGCGGTGCCTGTGGCGACCAGATGCACCACGGCATCGGGATGGCCGAACAGACGACGAATGCGGGCCTGCACGGCCTCGGTCAGCGGGTCTGTGCCATAGCCGAAAGCGTAACCGGGCGTTTCGTTTGGCCCCTCGGCGGGGTCCGAAGTGTAACCGGGTATACGGTTTGCATTGGCATCGACGAGGGCCGCGAAAACCTCGGGCGGGCAACCGGCGGCATTGTCAGAGGTGAACCACATCAGAGACCGCCTTCGACGATATAATCGTCCCAGTCCTCTTCGCTCACCTCATATTCAGGAATCGTCCAGCCACGCACCGAGGCCCCGGCCTCATGCACCGAATCGGGATTGCCGGTGCGCAGCGGGTGCCAGTCGGGGATGGCATGGCCGAAATGCAGTAGGCGATAGGCGCAGGTCTGCGGCATCCAATAGGCGATCTCGGGCAGGCGGGCGGGGGTGAGCTGCACGCAATCGGGGACGAATTGCTTGCGGATCGGGTATTGGGTGCAGCGGCAAGTCTCGCCATCGAGCAGGCGGCAGGCGACGCGGGTGAACTCCACCTCGCCGGTATCTTCATATTCGATCTTGTTCAGGCAGCATTTGCCGCAGCCATCGCACAGCGCCTCCCATTCCTCGGGGGTCATCTTGGCCAGCGGGACGGTTTCCCAGAAAAGCGGGCGCATCAGGCCACCGCCAGGATCTGACGGGCGCGGCTGCAATCGGCCTCCATCTGGGTGATGAGGGCAGGGAGGCCGTCGAATTTCATCTCGGGGCGGAGGTAATCGACGAGGGCGACGGAGAGATGGTGACCATAGAGGTCGCCCTTGAAATCGAAGATGAAGGTTTCCAGGTTCGGGGTGTTTTCGCCGAACATGGGCCGCACGCCGAGGCTGGCGGCGCCGTTATAGCTGCCCGCCTGTGGGCCGGTCAGCACGTCGAGCTTGACGGCATAGACGCCGAGGCGCGGCAGGTGGAGGCCTGCGACCGACATATTGGCGGTGGGGTAGCCGAGTTGGCGGCCGCGCTTCTCGCCATGCAGAACCTCGCCCTCGATGCGGTGGAGGTGCCCGAGCATGGAGGCGGCGTCGCGCGGGCGGCCTTCGGCCAGCGCGTTGCGAATGGCGGTGGAGGAGACCTCCTTGCCGCCGGCGCGCAGCAGGGGGGCGATGGTGACGCCGAAACCGTGTTTGGTACCGAGGGTTTGCAGGTCGGTGACGGTGCCTTTGCGGCCCTTGCCAAAGCAGAAATCGGCACCGACGGTGACGTGACGGACGCCAAGGCCTGCGGCCAGCACCTCGGCGGCGAAGGCCTCAGGCGTCAGGGCGGCCATGGTGGCATCGAAGGGCAGTTGGTAAAGCCGGTCGACACCGAGTTTGGCGAGGCGATTGGCGCGGGCCTCGGCATTCATCAACCGGAAGGGCGGCGCATCGGGGGCGAAAAACTCGCGCGGGTGGGGTTCAAAGGTGAGGACGCCAAGGGGGCCATGGCTGGCGGCGGTCTCGATCACCGAGCGGTGGCCCAGATGGACGCCATCGAAATTGCCCATGGCGACAGAGGCGCCACGGTCCGTATCGGCCAGCCCTTGCCAGTGCGAGATGATCTTCATGCGGCCCCGTGGCGAGGGCGCGCGCCCTCAGTCGAACTTGCGGCTGGGCGCCAGAACCAGCGCCTCACCCTTCAGGACCACGGTATTACCGACTGCGCAATGGGTTTCAAGGGTCACGCGGCGTTTGGCATGGTCGATGGCGGTGACCTTGACCTCGGCATAGACGGTATCGCCGGGGCGCACCGGGGCCATGAATTTCAGGCTTTGGCCAAGATAGACCGTGCCATGGCCGGGGAGTTGCTCGCCGATGACGGCAGAGATCAGCCCGGCGGTGAGCATGCCATGGGCGATGCGGCCTTGAAAGATGGTGTCCTGGGCGTAGGTGTCGTCGAGGTGAACCGGGTTGCGGTCGGTCGAGACCTCGGCGAACAGTTCGATGTCGCGGTCGGTCACGGTTTTGCGCAGGTGGCGCGACATGCCGATTTCGATGTCTTCGATGCAGATGGTTCCGCGCGGCATGTTGTCGAGCATCATCCGATTCCTCCGGTTGCTGCGGTGCAATATAGCAGATGCTGCATTGCGGCGCAATCGGCTGGGTAAGATTCGGGCGTGGGTGCGACGAAAGATGTAATTTTGTTGCGGGGGGGGGTTGGG
>CALKAA010000240.1 GCA_937983495.1 uncultured Gemmobacter sp.
GGGCGCGGTGCCGATACGCTGATTGGCGGTGCCGGCAATGATACGCTGTCGGGCGGCCTGGGGGCTGATCGCTTTGTCTTTACCGGAGAGTTTGGGCGCGACGTGATCGAGGATTTCCGCACGGGGGCCGACGTGATCGTTCTGTCAGGCCGGGGTCTGACCTTCCGCACGCTGGAAACCCGCGCGGTGCATAACGGCGAGGATACGATGATCCTGATCGGTCAGAACCGCATCCTGCTGGAAGGCGTGCAGGAGGATGACCTGAGGGCGGATATGTTCGTCTTCTGACCCCCTGCCCCACAAGATGAAGGCCCGCCAGATGGCGGGCCTTTTGCCAGAATAGAGACGTTTTCAGCCCTGCCCGATCTCTCTGGCAGCCCAGATCACTCCGGCAGGATCCGCACCGCGCCCTTGTCGGCCGAAGCCGCGAATTGGGCATAGACCTTCAGCGCTGTGGATACCTGACGCTTGCGCGGCTCGGCTGGTTTCCAGCCCTTTGCGTCCTGCGCGGCGCGGCGCGCGGCCAGTTCGGCCTCCGGCACCGCGAGATGGATGCTGCGGTTCGGAATGTCGATCTCGATCCGGTCGCCATCCTGCACAAGGCCGATGGTGCCACCTGCCGCTGCCTCCGGGCTGGCATGGCCGATCGACAGGCCCGAGGTGCCGCCCGAAAACCGCCCATCGGTGATCAGCGCGCAGGCCTTGCCCAGACCTTTCGATTTCAGATAGCTGGTCGGATAGAGCATTTCCTGCATGCCTGGCCCGCCCTTCGGCCCCTCATAGCGGATCACCACCACATCGCCTGCCACAACCTTGCCATTCAGAATGCCATAGACGGCGGCATCCTGGCTTTCAAACACGACGGCCTTGCCGGTGAATTTCAGGATCGATTCATCGACCCCTGCCGTTTTCACGATGCAGCCATCCAGCGCGATATTCCCCTTCAGCACCGCCAGCCCGCCATCCTTGGAGAACGGGGTTTCGGCCGAGCGGATCACGCCATTTGCGCGGTCGGTGTCCAGATCGGACCAGAGCGAGGATTGCGAGAAGGCGGTTTGCGTCGGCACGCCACCGGGGGCGGCCAGGAAGAGCTTGCGGGCCTCCGGCGCATTGGACCTGGCGATATCCCAGTGATCAATGGCCGCCCCCAGCGTGGGCGCATGCACGGTGAAGCAATCACGATGGATCAGGCCCGCGCGGTCCAGCTCGCCCAGAATGGACATGATGCCGCCTGCGCGATGCACGTCCTCGATATGCACATCGGCCTTGTTCGGCGCCACCTTGCACAGGCAGGGCACCTTGCGGCTCATCCGGTCGATGTCATCCATGGTGAAATCCACCCCGCCCTCGATGGCGGCGGCGAGGATATGCAGCACGGTGTTGGTGGAGCCGCCCATGGCGATATCGAGCGCGATGGCATTTTCGAAGGCTTGCTTGGTCGCGATGTTGCGCGGCAGGACGCTGGTGTCGTCTTGCTCGTAATAGCGCTTGCACAGATCGACCGCGCGGCGGCCTGCCTTGAGGAACAGCTCCTTGCGATAGGCATGGGTCGCCAGCGTCGAACCATTGCCCGGCAGCGAGAAGCCAAGCGCCTCGGTCAGGCAGTTCATCGAATTGGCTGTGAACATGCCCGAGCACGAGCCGCAGGTCGGGCAGGCGGCCTGTTCGATCGCGGCCACATCGGCATCAGACACCTTGTCATCGGCGGCGGCCACCATGGCATCCACGAGGTCGATGGAAATGGTGCGCCCATCCCCCAGCGTGACCTTGCCCGCCTCCATCGGCCCGCCCGAAACGAAGATTGCCGGGATGTTCAGCCGCATCGCGGCCATCAGCATGCCGGGGGTGATCTTGTCGCAATTGGAGATGCAGACCATCGCATCGGCGCAATGAGCATTGACCATGTATTCGACGCTATCGGCAATCAGCTCGCGCGAGGGCAGCGAATAGAGCATGCCGTCATGCCCCATGGCGATGCCGTCATCCACTGCGATGGTGTTGAATTCCTTGGCGATGCCGCCCGCGGCCTCGACCTCACGCGCCACCATCTGCCCAAGGTCTTTCAGGTGAACGTGACCCGGCACGAATTGGGTGAAGCTGTTGACGATGGCGATGATCGGCTTGCCAAAATCGCTGTCCTTCACGCCGGTCGCACGCCAGAGGCCACGGGCCCCCGCCATGTTGCGGCCATGGGTGGTGGTGCGGGAACGATATGCGGGCATGAGTTTGGCTTTCCGGCTGGCGATCTGCGGTGCCAGCAGTGCCGTTTTATGCGGCAAAAATCAACCGCTCTTGGCAAGTCCCGGGGCTTCGCCGGAGCGGGTCAGGATTTCGGGGTGCTTGCGCCCCATGTGTCCGGTCAGCGCATCCCGCACCGCCAGCCGGATCAGCGCGCGATAGCGGCGGCGCTCCTCGGGCGGCAACTCGGCGCCTTTCAACAGCCAGCGCGGCAGCAAGGCCAGCAGGATCGGCCAGAACAGCAACGGCCCGGCGGCCAGACGATAGACCAGAAACAGATTGCGGTGATGGTAATAGGTTTTCCAGAATGGCCGCATCGCCGCGCCATGCAGGGCAGTGGCGCATTCATGCTCAAAGCGGATGCGCGGATCGAACCGATTGGCAAAGCCCGCCTTGGCCAGTCGCAGCGTGTAATGCACATCATCGCCATAGATGAACATGCGCCCATCGGGATAGCCCACGCGGTCCAGCGCTTCGCGGGGGATGAACTGGCCCACGAAAGAGCCGCCATCGACTGGCAGCACCGTTTCCCCAGCATAGGCCGTATCGGGGAGGTGGAAGGCCGCGCGCCCGCCACGCCTGAGGAAGGTGGCGGCGAAGGTGTCGCGATGCCAGAACGGATTGCGCCAGGGCCGGTTCATGTCGCAGATCGCGCCATCGGGAAAGGTGACGGCCCCCAGCACCGCGCCATCGGGGCGCGGATCGGTGGCCCGGAAGGCGGCAATGGCACCGGGCAAGGGCCGGGCGTCATCATCCATCACCAGATACCAATCGGTGTTGAACCGCGCCCGCGCCGCGCGCAGCCCGGTTTCAAACCCCTGCGCACCGCCACCATTTTCGGCCTGTTCCAGCACCAGAAGGCGTGGGTCTTTTAGCACGGATTCGTCACTCCGCAGCCATTCGCGCGTGCCATCGGTGGAGCCGTTCTCGATCACCAGCACATGATCCAGCGGCTCGGCCAGCAGGCGCAGCAGGGTGCGGCGGAATTTCTCCAGCCGGTTATAGGTGACGACAATGGCACAAATCGTGGTTCTGGCGTCTGTCATGGCTTGCTCTGTTCCAGACCGCTGAGCGGTGGCAGCCAGCGGTTGAGGTGGCGCGGCTCCCGGCCCTGATGGCGCATCAGATCGACGCAACCCGCCAGCAAGGCCTGGTCCGCGCCCGGCAACAGCGCCTCCCCCTCTTCGGCGGCAAGCCCGGCACAGAGCCGCCCGAACAGATCCAGAAAGGCCTGGGTGCCACGGCTGGGGGCCGCCACGAAGGGATAGGCCCCGATATGGCGCCAGGGCTGCGCGGCCAGATGCGCCCGAGGTGTCTCCAGCGCGCGCGGCGCGTTCAGCAGCAGGTCGCGCCCTTTCAGCAGATCGAACAGCGGAGCGGGTGATGCGGTGAACCGCATGCCCGCCTCGGCCAGCAGCAAGGGCCTGCCATACTGCGCCAGGAACTCGGGCAGGCGCAGGAAGGGCCGCAGCTTCACCGCCGCCTCCGAAAGACCGGGCGCGTCCTCGAAAGAGTGGCGCAGATGGGGGGCCGCCAGCAGCGGAACATCCGCCGGATTGAGCAGATGCAGATGCAGCCCTGCCCGGCCCTGCGCGGTTTCGACCAGCCGCACGGCGTGGCGGGCATAGTCTGTGCCGGCCATGCAGATCACCACCAGAGGCAGCGCGGCATCCGGGCGCGCGGCAGAACAGAAGCGCAGCGGGGGCAAGGCGGGGGCAAGGCCGGGTGTCGCCGCCCAGGCTGCCAGACGGGGCAGATCGCGCAGCGAAAGCAGCCCCCGAAGCGGCCCCCCTGCCGGGGCTCCTGCCCGGATCGCCTGACGCGCGGCCTCGATCCCGGCATAGGCCGGGGCCAGATCGCCGCGCAGATAATGGATGCCCGCCTCGGCCAAAGCCGGCAAGGCCCCCCCTGCCCCGTTCAGCGCCTGCAAGGCTTGCCCCAGATCGTCAGCGCGGCCAACCAGCGCGGCAGGCGGCAGAGCACGCAGCTCCCCTGCCAGATCGCGGGCATGGTGGTGGAAGGTCAGGCTCAGCAGAAATTCAGCCAAAGCCCGGCGCAGCACGGGGGCAAGCGCCGGATCGGCCAGGCGCCGCGCCAGATCGCCCGCGCTCAGCGTCACCCTGTCGCGCGGCGAATGCAACAGCACATGACCCAGCCGGCGCGACAGCGTGGCAGGATCACCGGGCTGGGCCAGCAATGCCTCCAGCTTCTCGGCGCAAATTCCCTGCCCTGCCACCAGAACGGGGGCTGGTTTGGTGACGCTTTCCGCATGCGCAGAGACGATTTGAGCATCGGGCACAGGCGAAGCGGGCCGGGCTGGAGGCAGGGCAGGTTCTTTCAGCCCGGCCACCCGACGCTGCACCAGAAACTGCCTCCAGTCCCCCCCCTCATGCGCCAACATGCCCGCAAGGGTCCGCGTCATCACCTCGAAACCGCGCAGGGTATCGGTCGAATGATGGTCGGAAGGTTCAAAGGACTGCGCTTCGGGGGGGGCTTCCTCCAGCACCCGGTCCAGCGCGGCGGCCAAAACCGGGCGCCCGGCAAAGAACATGCGGTCGGTCTCGATCGCATCCTCCAGATAGGCGCTGCGGATCTTGCGCGCCAGCGCCCGATGCAGCGCCAGCCGGGTGCCCGATGACTGCGCCCCGGTTCCCCCCCCCGGCCCCGGATCACGCCGGGTCGCGGCAAAGCTGAGCGCCAGTTCCCAGCCCATCGCATGACGCAAGCGCTGATCCAGCTTCGCCTCCGAAGCCGCGAGGATCTGCTGGGCGCGACGCACCAGCACCAGATCCTCCAGGCAAAGCGCCTCATTGGCGGCGGCCCCCTCCTGCGCGCGCACCGGACTGTCCGCCCCGAAGGCGGTGAGCAGAAAATCACGCAGGATCGAGCCCTCGGCCAACTCCTCGCGCAGCATCGGGCGCACATGCAGGGCGTCCCCGAAACTGTCGCGCCAGGGGGCCATCTTTTCCGCATACAGAAAGCGCCGCTGCTTCAAGGCCCGCAGATGGAACTGCCCTGGCGTGCCATCGAACAGCCCGAGTTTCATCTGTTCGGCAAAGCTGGACAGCACCCGCTCCGCATGCGGGCGCAGATAGCAGATGACCCGATGCTCATCGACATGGGGCAGCATGAATTCTGCCATGACCCGATGCAGCCCGGCGGGATCGAGGCTTTCAAAGCCCTCGGCAGAAATCACGGTATGGTCATGCTCGCCCGCCGCCATAAGGGCCGCGATCGCCGCCAAGCCAGGCGTTTCCGGCCGCCCCGGCAACACCTCTCCGGTTGTCAGCCATGTCTCGACATGACGGCAGAGGTAATTATGCGCCATTTGCGCCGGATACAGGATGCGCGCGCCCGGCAGCTCGACCCGGCCTGCGGCGAAAGCGTCCTGTATCGTGGTCGTGCCGGTCTTGTGATGGCCGATATGGACAATCAGGCGACGGGGAGAGACAGCAGACATGACGGGCCTTTGCTGGCGGGGCAGATGCGCAGGCCAAAGCATGTTTCCCCCGATTAGGCAACCGGGGCAGCGGACAGAGCCCTCCATCCGCGACCGGATGCTCAGTCCATCAGCGCCTTGTGAACCGCCACGGCCTCTTCCAGATCGGGGAAATAGTAAAGCCGCCCGGATTCCAGCAGCAACGCAGCCTCGCAATAGTCGCGCAGCGTGCCAAGGTCATGGGTCACGAACAGCCCCCCCGCCGTGCGCATGCGGTCACGAAACACCGCTTTGCTCTTGCGGCGGAATTTCGCATCCCCGACGGCTGTCACCTCATCGACCAGATAGGTGTCAAAGGGAATGCCCATCGAGGTGCCAAAGGCCAGACGCGAGCGC
This sequence comes from uncultured Gemmobacter sp., assembly GCA_937983495.1. Classification (GTDB taxonomy): domain Bacteria; phylum Pseudomonadota; class Alphaproteobacteria; order Rhodobacterales; family Rhodobacteraceae; genus Gemmobacter. Next base: position 6,074 of record CALKAA010000240.1, read on the forward strand.
ATGCCCGAGGAATAGCTGCGCACCGGCGCGTGGAAATGTGCGCCCAACTCGCAGAAATCTTCGACAAAGCGTTCCAGCTCGTCCGTATCCACACCGTAAACCCGGGCCAGAAAGCGCACATTCTGCGCCCCTGAAAGATCGCGGTGCAAGGATCCGCCAAGGCCCACCGGCCAGCTGATCCGGCCATCAGAGACGATGCGGCCGCTGTCAGGGCGCAAGGTGCCCGCCACCATCTGCAACAGGGTAGATTTGCCCGCCCCATTGCGCCCCAGCAGCGCCAGCGATTTGCCGCTGGGCAAGGTGAGGCTCAGATTGTCGACGATCACCTTGCGGCGATTGCCGACACGAAAACTTTTGCAGAGATTTTCGAAGCGGATCACCTGGCCCCCTCCCCTGCCCCGTCAGCTGCGGTCGCGGGCGCTGTAATAGATCAGCGCGCCAATGCCCCAAAGCAGGGTGAGGAACAGCAGCGCCAGCCCCGACAGCACGAAGCGCTGCGGATATTCGGCGGTTTGCGGCAAGGTGGGCGTGATATAGGCGGCCAGATAAAGCGACTGGCGCGAGGCATTGGCCCGCGCCACATCCACCCCCGCCAGTGCCACGCGATAGGTTTCCTCGGCAAATTGCAGATCGACGGTCAGGCTTTCAAACTCGGCGATCAGCGCCGGGTAGTTTTCGCCCGCGATATTGGTCTCGGTGGTCGAGGCGAAAGTCTCGCGCTCGGCCGCGATCCGGTCGCGGATCACCTCGATGCGCCGCGCTGCCTGCTGGCGCCGCGGGTCGCCATCCTGGGTGGTGCCCAGCACCAGATCATTGTCGATGAGCGCCTGCGCCAATTGCTGCTGAAGGTTGTTCAGCACCCCCATGCGGCCCTGAATGTCGGCGGCGGGATCGACAATCTGGGTGCGGGTGCGAAACCGGCTCAGCGCCTCGCGGGCGGCCTTCAGCCGGGCAATCGCAGTATCCAGATCCTCATTGGCATAGCGCATCAGATCCGAGCGGGCGCGGGTGTTCAGATCGTTGATCCGGCTCTGGCTGGCCAGCACGATTTCCTGCGCGATCCGCTGTGCATCGGTGGCGTCGAAAGCCAGCACGCGCAATTCCAGCAGTTGGGTGCCTTGATCATAGGAAATCCGCACCATGCGTTGCCAATAGCGGTGCAGTTCCTCGATGGTGGGATCGGGCCACAGCGCCATCAGCGGATCATTGGGCCAATGCGGCGAATAAAGATTGCCCAGACCGATCCGCTCGTCGATCAGCGCGACGATTTCCTGACTCTGGATGAACTGATAGAGGATGTCGGCCTCGGACGACCCCGAAACCCCGGCGAATTGTGCCAGTCCCCCCAGAACCTGGCTGGCACCAGCCGTGCCCTCTTCGCGGCGCACGGTAAAGCCCACGGTGGAGGCGTACTGATCCTGCGCCACCAGGAACAGATACGCGACAGCCGCAAAGAAGGGCAGCAGCACCACCAGAACGAAGCTGAACAGCAGGCCCCGGTGACGTGGTTTCAGCCGGGCCGACGTGGCGGGCGGCAGGACACCAGCCCCCCGCACCGGGGCCTCGCCCGGTGCCTGTTCCAACCCTGTCGGCGCACCATTGCGGATCTGGTCCAGCAGGGTCGAGACACGGGCGCTCTGCGCGGGGTCTCCCTCGTCTTCGGCACGGGCCCGCGCCCGGCCTTTGCCGCGCCCCTTGCCGCCGGGGCGG
>CALKAA010000241.1 GCA_937983495.1 uncultured Gemmobacter sp.
GCTGATCCCCGCCCGCTCCCTGCTCATCTGCCTCCGGCTCGCCGCGAGTTTTGGCACGGCCGAGGCCATCCTGCCGCTCACGCGCGCCGGGGCGGTGACGGTTTTGCGCGGCTTTGGCGCCGATGAGGCCGGAGATGTGGCGGCTTTGCTCAAGATTGTCCTGCCACAGGCGGAATGGAGGGTCTTGGCCCCATCGATCTATGAAGGTGGGGTCACCAAATCCAGCCTTGCGCGGTTTCAGCGCGATCTGGACCTCGCGCTCGACCTCCCACGCGCGATTCTGATCCTGCTACCCACTGAGGCTGCTCAGCCTGCGCATCTCCTCCAAGCCGGTGCCACGCTGCTGACCTATGCCCCCCTCTCTGCTCAGATTTTATTGGATTTTCTGACGGCACTGGGCCGCAGGCCTGCGGATGTGGAGGGTTTTCTGCATGCTCTCCCGGGCGAGGAGGCTCTGGCTCAGCTGGAGGTCGCGCAGCTGGTACCCGCCTTGCGGCTTGGCTTTGGGGGCGATCTGCCCCAGCGGTTGCACGCCTTGACCACCCCCGCCCCAGAAGGGCCAAGCTTGGATACGGGCTTTGCCGACAGCCCGGCGCTTCATGCCGCGCAGCGCTTGGTGGCCGATCTGCTGGCCTGGCGACGCGGGGAGATCGGTTGGGGAGATTTCAGCCATTCCCTGCTGCTTTATGGCCCACCCGGCACCGGCAAGACATGGCTGGCGCTCGCCATGGGTAATTCTGCCGGGATCGCCTGCGTGAAGGCCAGCTTTGCCGAATGGCAGGCCGCCGGGCATTTGGGCGAAATGCTGGCCGCGATGCGCAAAAGCTTTGCCGCCGCACGCCACGCGGCACCGGCGCTTCTGTTCATCGATGAGATCGACGCGGTGGGGTCGCGCCAATCCGGCGACAGGCATAACGAAAACTACCGCGCAAATGTGATCAATGGGTTTCTGGGCGAGATGAACTCGCTCGCGCTGGAGCCCGGCGTGATCGTGGTGGGCGCCTGCAACCATCCGGACCGGATCGACCCGGCCGTCACCCGGGCGGGCCGGTTTGACCTCAAATTTGAGGTGCCGATGCCCGATGCCGATGCCATTCTGGCGGTGTTGCAGCAGCATCTGGGCGCGGATTTTCCGCAAGACAGCTTGGAGCGCCTCGCCCGGCAGGCGGTAGGGCAAAGCCTGGCCGCCATCGATGCCGCCATCCGCGCCGCCCGCTCTGAGGCGCGCCATGCGAGCATGCCCCTTGATCTGGCGATGTTGCGCGATCAGTTGCGGCTGACGCCTGACCCCGCAGAGGATGCACTGCTGTGGCGCCATGCCGTGCATGAGGCCGGGCATGCGGTGGTGGTGGCTGCGCTGCACTTGGGCACCATCGAGCGGATGTCGATCAGCCGTCAGGGCGGTGAGGTGGCCCGGCGGCCGAGCCTTGTGCCGGGGCTTTTGGGCGATCTGGAAAACGACCTCTGCCTCCATCTTGCCGGGCGCGCGGCGGAGGCGCTGATCTTGGGCGAGGTCTCTGCCGGGTCCGGCGGCTCCGCCGCATCGGATCTCGCGCAAGCCACCACCCTCGCCTTGGCGATTGAGACCACCTTGGGCCTGGGCAGTTCCGGCCTGCTCTGGCTCGACGCGCCGCAGACGCATTTGCTGACCGAACCCAGCCTTCAGCGTAGGATCAGCGCCCGCCTCACCGCAGCCGAGGCCCGAGCCCAAACCATCCTCAGCACCCACAAAGCCGCCCTGATCGGCTTGGCCGAGGAGGTGCTGGCCCAACGCAGCCTGCGGGCCGAGGATGTGCTGCCCTGGGTTCATGCCGTGCAAAGCGCGGCCGCAAGGGGGACCGACACGCAGCCCGAGGGAGCCTGCCCATGAAAATCCTCGTCTCCTCTGACTGGCATCTCGACTATTGGTCCGAGAATGTTTCACCGCCCGAGCTCGGTCCGCATCTCCGCGGCCTTGATGCGCTGATCCTTGCGGGCGATTTGGCGGATGATCCGCTGCAGACCTGGCCTGTTTACCTCAACTGGCTGGGGCGGCACATCGATCCGGCCAAGGTCCATATCCTGCCAGGCAATCATGATTATTATGGCCACCGGCTGGATGAGGACGCGGCATTGCGCGCCGTCGTGGAGGCCGCGGGCATGCGTTTTGCTCAAAAACAGGCGCTGATCTTCGGGGATGTCCGGTTTCTGTGTTGTACGCTGTGGACTGATTTTGGCCTCTTCGGCAGGCCTGAACGCTCCATGCAGGACGCGCGCTGGATGGAGGATTTTTCGCGTATCCAGCGCGATGGGCACGGCGAGTTGATCCAGCCCGAAGACCTCCGCGTAGCCCATCAGGATCATCTCACCTGGCTCACACGGCAGATGGAAATCCCCCATAAAGGGCGCACGGTGGTGGTGACACATCATCAGCCGAGCCCGGTGATCGGCGGCAGACCCACCTCCCTGTCGCCGTTTTTCGTTTCCAATCTGGAGGACTGGATCCGCGCCCACACCCCAGACCTCTGGCTCTGCGGTCACGCCCATCGGCGCCTGCAGGGCAGGGTTGGCACCACGTGGATCCGCGATATCTCCTTCGGCTATCCCCATGAGGTCGAGCCGGGAGATGAACAAAGGCGGCTGATGTGGGGGCTACTCGACACTGATACCCCCAGTCTTCTGGTGCGTTGAGGTGTTTGTTGCACCGGAGGGCTCTATCAGCCCCCCCGATCTGACCCTGCGTCGAGCCAAACCGGGGAGATTGAGTCTGCACTCACAGATACCTTCTGGGCATCATTTCGGAGCCCTTGCCAACAGGTGCATGACAGCGGCGGCGGCGAATTCTGGCTCCGGAAAATCCAAGATACGCGCCAAACGGCATAGGGCCTCTACATCCGGAGTCGCACCTTCCCCGTTCAGTAATGAGGAGAGCCACTGCGGCTCGAAGATACCCCTGTCGGTGAGCAGTTCTGGAGTGATCTCTTTCAGCTCAAGAAGTCGGTTGAGCAGGAGAGGAAAATTGGCTGCTCGATCTGTCAGCAGTTGCTCAGAGAGTTTTGCCACCTCATCTGCCTGCCCCTCCAAACGTTGCGGAATGAAACCGCGGCGGCGTGAGAGCCACAACCGTGCGTCTTCAACATTCAGCCGGAAGGATGAATCCTCGCGGCTCCCACCTGCGGAGGATTGCACCTTTTCAAGCTTGAAACCCTCTTTGCTGAGCGAGGTTCTCACTGCGGGCACAGTCATGTTCGAGAGCAAGGCCAGCTCTCGAATGCTCGGTCCATAGGCATAATCGTTGGAATGCTCAGGATCCAAAAGTGCGAACCGAACGAAAAATGTCTCGAGCATCCGGCGGAGAGGAAAATCTTCCAGGGTGCAAAATGGAGAAGGTTCGCCATTCGCATAGGCTTGAGGAAAGCCCTCCAGCAATCCCGGAAGCATTTCCCATGACCCTAGGGCACGGGAACTGTTTGGGTCTAGCTGATAGGCATAATCGTAAGCGTCTTTTGCGATGCCGGCCAATGCATGATCAGAAATATCGATGTCTTCAGGCCGGATATCTTCAACCCTCCGGGGACCAGACAGAGCATCGCCGCTGGTGAAGTAAGCTGGATCAAGCCCGAGATAGTCTGTGACGAGTTTCTGATCGAGCCAAGGTCCGTAGCTTTCAAGGATACTTGCCTGGCAGAGGATTGCCTCTCTGACCTGCTTTTCGATGACTTCCCAAGTGTAAGGGATCTCCCCTGCCTTGCTCATGCTGCGTTCCTTTCGAGGTCAGAAATCTGTGCCTTCAGTCGCGCAGACGCGGCCAGAAGCGGAATGGGGTTTGTTTGCCGAGAAGCATCCTCTGGGCGTTTGCGGCCAAGGAAGACTGCAACACGCTCAGCATTGGCACCGCTGGGATGGGGCATACCCGCCAGAATGCGGTTTCGCGAGAGCAGGCCTTTTGTGGCGAGGTAGGAGACAGCGGCTTCAGCCTTGGGGCCGAGTGGCAGCCAGATTGCATTTTGCAGCAAGCGGGCTTCTTCGGCGAGATGAAGGTCAATCTGTTTCCGCAGAATAGGCGTGGTCAGCATGTCAGGGGTGCCGTTGTAATTCTGACCATTGACGAACACTGGATATCGCAGTGCAGAGGTGAAATGCACGGCCGTAGAGCCGGGCCGGAACATGTCGGCGGTGGTCGGCACGTCGAAGTATCGGGCAACCCCAATCTGATCAAGCATTGCCACAAGATTGTTGCGGATCGCCCCGCCTGAGAAGCTGGCAGTAAGCTTTGCCTCCGCAAGGGTTTTCTCAAGGTCGAGCCCGTTACGGGACGCCGTGACCGCTGCTTTCAAGGCGTTCACAGCCTGAGTCAGGCCGGGTGTGATGCCAACCACAACCAAGCGCGCCTTTTCTTCGATGTGGTCGAAAGGGGCATAGATGGTTTTGATGGGTCCATCCTGATCAAGGATCAGGTCTGGCGCGGTCAATGGCGCGGCTGCGTGGGCCGCAGTGATGCGTGGAAGCATGGTCGAGGCAATGGACAAGCTCTGGGCCAAGTGAAGGTTCTCCTGTAAGAATAATAAGTTAGCGACGGAAGCGGCGAAGACGCCTTGCGACCGTCACGATGCTCTCGCCATCACCGACAATGACATATGCCCCACGATACCGCTCCAGCGAGGCGCGCTTGCGCCGATCTCCCTCTGAGGCGAGGGCGATGGATTGCGTGTCCAGCGTAAGGCTGATCGCACCCCTTGCATGAAACGGAGTGCCGAAGTCGTAGATCGTAGACAGAACTTCCAGCGGGATGCAGCGCTGTTGGCGGCGAAGGTCAGCGTGTCTGGTGAGTTGCATGGCGATTCTCATTGGTTACACTGATGAGATATCAGTATCATCTTTTCGGCGCAACCATGAAAGTGATTTTGATGTGTCATTCATATCAACTATTCGGCAGCCCGCGAGTGCAAGCACCGTGACCCATCATCAGAGAAGCCGCGTGTTCAGTGGGCCAGGCTCAACGCTTTTTGCCGTTCTGTGTCTCGGCTCAGGATTGCTGGATTGAGGTGGCATCGACCGATGCTCGTGGCTCTCTGGCCATTCGCATAGGCGCAGGGCTTGGTCGGAAAAGCACCGACCATGGATGTTCCCTTAGGAATATCCGCACGAGGGTGAACCGCGAGATGAACAAAACATGGCGATGCGGGGGCTCATCGACACTGACACCCCCGCCTTTTGGTTTGTTGAGGTTTTTGACGCGCCGGAGGGGTCTATCAGGCCCTGATATGGTTGCCCGCTCCGGCCAATCGAGCCGATCCTGCGTCAGTCTAGACCGTAGCCGTGTTCCTCAAGCGCACGGTTAAACTCTCCCGCCAGCCCATCTTTCATGTCGGCGAAACAACGAACCAAATTGTTCGCTGCGGCGAGGAGCTTCTCATCGAGACGCTCCGCACCTTTGCCATAGGCAAGGCTACGGAAAATAGCGGAAGCAAGGGATCCGTCCGGTGCCGGACTCCAACCGGAGGGCGCGTCGAAAAGTGGTCTCAGCCGTGGCCTAAGGTCTCGCTTCATCGTGGAGCCCCCGAAGGGCAACGACTGTTTCCAGTCATCCATCCGCATCGTCAGAATTTCCCAAACCTGACCAGCGTGCAGCGGCCAGAGTGGTTTGGCCATAAGTTCGAAAAACACGTCGGGATTTTCTGCGCCAAATTCGGTGACTTCGGTTTCCCCACCAAGTTCGTCTTCGCTTGGGATATCTCGTTCGTGCAGGAAGCCCCTCGCAACATAGGTGCGCTCACCGTCTTCATACCAAGGGACACACGGACTTGAGGATTGGTGATACCAAGTAAAATTACGATCTGTGAAAGGGGCGTCGTCATCTGACGGTCGCAGCAAGGATTTCGGCGCATCGGTCCAGTGTGACATAATGCCGACGCCACCACCGAAAGACAGCCCAAGGTGAAGTGCATCCGGCTTACCGTCCGCGACGAGATGCATGTCTACGCTCAGCGCCTCCCAATATACACGCCAGGTAGCACCATGCAGCGCTTCTCCTGTGAGAGGGTCCTCGAAGTCCTCCCAATCCATCTGATCAGGATCAAAGCCCGCTTCGCGAATGGCCCCAAGCCAAAGTTTGTACTTATTGCGTGCGCGCCAATCTGCCACTGCCAGTGACAGGTAGGCTTCGCGTGAAAGATGGCGATGTGGAAACTCGTTCCAAGCTTCTTCAATTTCTTCCGCTGACAGATCACGGGTTTTGATTGAGTGTAGCTGCGCAGTTGGGACCGAAGCAGGCAGGCAGAGGACTTGCATCGGCCAATAGATTCTTGCAATCCGAAGTTCGGGTAGAAGCCCGGAGACGCCTTCCGCGCGGATGTCAAAACCACCAAATCGCAACCTGGAATATTCATCGTAGCTGGCGGTCTTGCCAGGAGCGTATTCAAAACGTTCCACGGGCCAGGCCTGACGATAGAGTGTTTCCATCACGTCGCTGCTGACATAATCCCGACCTTCCGGGTGGGTCTTAATCGTATAATGCTGAGCTTCGTCAAAGTAGGCGATGACATCAGACGCACGAGCGGTGCGATCAATCATGCCAGCCATGAGTTGTCGGAACCGGTCGAAGAGGCTCATGTCCTGAAGGAGTTGAGGCCGTGACGGACCATAGAAGGAAACGCCATCACAAACGGAGAGCAACATCTGGTCCTTGGCGACATCGACAGGCCCCCCCCGGCTTATCAACGCTGCCAGACCTTCCGCCAGTCGCAGGAAGTCAACTCCATGGGCGGCATATTCTTCGCCTGGCCCATGATCCGTCAGTGCCTCTCCGTCAAATCGAATGTAGCGCTTCCTCTTTTTCTCCCGTGACGCGCCGCCATCCTCGCCATAGACGGAGCGTAACAACTCGGCTGCGATCTGTGTTGGACGGCGCGCTTTATGCCGCTCGATGGCCCTGCCGAGATTGCGTGCAAGGACCTTGCGGTCTTCTGGATCAAGGCGCGCACAGTCGGTAAGTTTTGACCTCAATTCTGCGGCTTCGCTCTTCTGGCGCAAATTGCGCTCAGTCCACTGAAGGCGAATATCCTCAGGGTTTTCAGGCTTAGGACGTGCGTCTCGATTATTTCCAAAACGACCGTTTGCATCGATGACGTTACCAGTCATTACAGGCGCTCCAAGCTACGGCGATGACGTGAAGAGGTTGTCAGCTTTCTGTCACGAGTGCTCCGTCCGGCATGACGCGGCGTACGCTTGTAGCAGGTGACCAGTGTTTCATCTGAGGCGAAAATAGCCTCCAGCCGCAGTGCTTTTTCGATGATGTCCAAGCTGAAGCCCTCGGCATGTAGAGCGGTCACTTGGTCGTAACGCACTTCGCGGCGCATCAGGCCGCCACCCGCTGGGACGTCGACCCCATGCATTGTCACGAGTTCGAGGGCCTGCGCGCAGATGTTGCGCTGAGCCACACGCAAGGCGGCATGGCGCGTGACGTGAGTATCTGGAAAGAATGGGAGGGAGGGGTGCATTGTATGTGATCCTTAATCGCTGATGTGTCTCTTCTCGCACGACACCGAGCAAAGCGCTCCCGCATTTTGGGGATTTTTTTGGGGGCAAAGAGTCACTTATTTTGGTGTAATTTTGTCTGATTTTTGGGGTTTTATATGACGGATGCCCTCTCACTTATGCGTCACGAGTGCAGATCAAAGCTGCAGCACACTTGAGAAGAACATGATTTATGTGCATATTGAGTGTGTAATCGGAGGTGGTGATGCCGCAAGTGTCTACAGAGAAACAGCGCACGAACGTCACGCTGACCGCAGCCAATCTCGCCGCAGCACGGGAGTTGGGCCTCAACGTGTCGGCGATCAGCGACGCAGCCCTCTCAGCAGCGGTCCGGACAGCCCGCGCGCAGGTCTGGGCTGCAGAGAATGCTGAAGCGATATCCGAGCGCCGCGCGTGGATCCAGGCCCATGGCACACCGCTGGCGGATCTGCAGGTTTTGAAGATCGACTGATGGCACAGTTTCAAGTTTACCGGGTTCCGGGCGGGCGGCTGGTGCTCGACCTCCAGACAGACCTGATCGACACAGGGTCCCGCGTTGTTGCACCTCTTGTCCCTGCCTCCTCTGGTCCGAAGGCAATCAGTCGGCTCGAGCCAACCTTCACGATCGATGGGACAGCTTACGTGCTCCATGTCGCAGAGATGGCCGCAGTTCCCTCCACCCTGATAAAGGGGGCATCTGTCGCTGACCTGTCCAGTTCTGACTATGATATCCGAGGCGCTCTCGACATGGTCTTTTCCGGTTTTTGAGTCTCCATAAATACCTGATAATTTTTATTATGTGACATTTGAGCAGCATGCAGGAATGCTTGCGGCCCTTGGTTGAACCAGCCTGCATATCTGCTACTCAAGAGGCGTCGAATTCTCGGTCGGGTCGCAGATGGCGTTCAAGAACTACTTTGGTGTTGAGGATAGTTACCCTGTTCTAAAGTGGGAAACTCCATCTGAACTCATCCACCGTATCCCTTTCGGGCAGGATGAGGTCTCCAGGCGTGAGGTCAGTATCCTCGTGCATCTGATGACCAATCCCCCCTTTGAGGGACCTGTCAGTTATTTGGAGCTTTTGTTCTCTGTGCTTGTTGAAGAGAACGGTGAGTTCACCCACATCGATGATGGGCTACGAACGAAAGAGCTACTCGACGCAGGGAACCGCCAGCTGGCCCTTCGAGTTATCTGTATGGAAACGAATAGTATGGTAAAGCACAGGAACCCGGACGTGCTGACCATGTCAACGCTGACACCAGGGCTCCCGGAGAAGGCCCTACACAAGTATGAAGTCGTGAGTAGAGCTATCTGCGCAGCAGGTTACCGAGGCGGGCGAGGGAACAGCTTTAAGGAAGACCAAATTTGGATGTTTGAAAAGTCTGCTTGAGTAGAGTAGGCTTCACCATACACGTCGGTGAGATACGCAAGGATTCTCACCAGGAGAACCATGATGACCACGCCGCCTCTTGATAGAGATCAGCAGATCGCAGTGATGACAGGTGCACGTGAACGCCGTGCTGCCGTTCTTGCACGCTGGGCAAAGGATGAAGGTATCCAGCAGATGTTCCGCCAACCGGTGGAACAAATGGATGCACATAGCCTTCTCCAGGCGGATGCCTATTTGCAGCTTCGCCACGCTTAAGTGACTTGAGGCGCCTAGAGCTGTCTGCTGACAAAGCAGGCAGTCTATTTCTATCACATTCCCTCCCTTAGATGTGGAGACTCGAAGAAGTAAACCTCACCGAGGTTTCCTTCTTCCCTGCGTTTTTCATCGACATATAAGATAGATACGTTGCGGATATCTGTCATTCCCACCTGCGCCCTGAGGCGCCAGTGGGAATGCCCAAAGGACCAGAGATCAGGCTTGAAGCGATCAATCTCGACCGAGAGATGGGGAGTGGACTACCGGGAAAGTTGAGTTAAGCGACCCTGCAGTTGCCATATGTGGACCATGGTTGGTAACCACCACTGTCTTCCCTTGCTCTCCCGCAAAATGAGGAAATGCTGTTGATCTCGACCACCAGCGCCGTCTTCCGCTTCACCGTCCACCGTTTGATGCTGTCGTCCATCGTCACACTCATCGCTACCTTCTCCTTTGTAGCATGAGCAGATTTTCACTGATGGTGTGGATGCCCTCCGGCGGCATCGGTTGTGTCATGCTGGTGAGAGAATGATCACCAGCAGCCCAAGGGAGTTTACCATGCCAGACGTTGCAATTGTCGGGATCGATATAGCCAAGCAGGTCTTCCAGTTACATGGCGCGTTCGCAGACGGTTCGGTCGCGTTTCGCAAGAAACTGTCACGCGGCCTGACCTGCCCCCCGGTCATCCCTCGTTCATGACGAGAGTCCTTGGGTTTGATAGTGGTCGGTTTCGGGTTGGGCAAGCGCGCCGGG
>CALKAA010000242.1 GCA_937983495.1 uncultured Gemmobacter sp.
CTTTCCCTACACGACGCTCTTCCGATCTGCCGCCACGTCCGGGCGGATCGGCGCCGTCGCATTCCAGTCGCAATATGCGCGTGGCGCGGGCATCCGGGGCTCCCTCAAACTGTACGCAAAATCACAACTTTTGCGTGCAGTTTAGAACTTGTCTAACGGCTACATAGGAGTTCCGATTGACAGACGTCAAGTCACCCCGGCGGCAAATCTGCCGCTGCACGAGCCTGCCTCGGCCGGGACGCTGATTTTCCTTGGCTTTGCGCTGGCTGGTCATGCTAGAAGGCGCCCGGTTTCTCAGTGGGATAACGTGATGCCCGAAGTCATTTTCAACGGCCCCGCCGGCCGCCTCGAAGGCCGTTACCAGCCCGCCAAGCAGCGGGGCGCACCGCTCGCCATCGTGTTGCATCCGCATCCGCAATTCGGCGGCACGATGAACAACCAGATCGTCTATAACCTCTACTACACGTTTGCCGACCGTGGCTTTTCGGTGTTACGGTTCAATTTCCGCGGGGTCGGACGGTCGCAGGGCGTGTTCGATCATGGCCAGGGCGAACTTTCTGATGCCGCCTCGGCGCTCGACTGGGTGCAGGCGCTCAACCCCGATGCCAAGACCTGCTGGATTGCCGGCATTTCCTTCGGCGCCTGGATCGGCATGCAGCTGCTGATGCGGCGCCCGGAAATCGAGGGGTTCATCTCCATTGCGGCGATGGCCAATCGCTACGATTTCTCGTTCCTCGCCCCCTGCCCGTCTTCCGGCCTGTTCGTCCATGGCGATCAGGATCGCGTCGCACCGGTTGCCGAGGTCATCAACGTGATCGACAAGGTCAAGACGCAGAAGGGCGTCAAGATCGAGCATGCGGTGATCAAGGGCGCCAACCACTTCTTCGAGAATCATGTCGACGAGCTGATCGGCACGGTCGGCGCCTATCTCGACCGCCGCCTGACCTCGAAGGGCCGCGCGGCGTAATACTTTACGCCTCGGCTGTCAGTTGCAGCCAAGGTCATAAAAGTTTTCAGAACGTCTTGGTATAGGTCCCACCACCGGCGCCATTCTTATATGACGGCGATATATACTGGTCCTTTCCAATTTTCTTATCAAGAGTCCCGGGAACAAAATTCCCGGCATCCTTTTGATATTCTTTCATTTTTTGCTTATCCGACTCGTTTTTCTGCCTCTCGTATGCTTTCTGTGCATCCTTCATATTTTGGTCAAATGTTTGCTGAGCAGACTGCGCCGCCACAACAGTTGGCAACAACAGAACAGCAAAAAAAACTCCCGAAATCTTAGATATGTGTCTCATAATACGTGCCCTCCTCGACAAAAAGCAAACGTCTATTTCTTACTGTAAACAGAAATATGAAAATTGCCGTCACCCAAGTGAATGACCGTAATATTCAAATTTTTAAACTTGATAATTACCGCTTCGCGGCGCGCAGCCGCTCGAAATCGCTGCCCGCGTGATGCGACGAGCGGGTCAACGGCGTGGCCGAGACCATCAGGAAGCCCTTGGCATAGGCAATCGTCTCATAGCCCTTGAACTCGTCCGGAGGGACGAAGCGGATCACGGCGTGATGCTTCTTCGTCGGCTGGAGATACTGGCCGATGGTGAGGAAATCGACATCGGCCGACCTGAGATCGTCCATCAGCTGCAGGACTTCGTTCCGCTCCTCGCCGAGGCCGACCATGATGCCGGATTTGGTGAAGATGGTGGGGTCGAGTTCCTTCACCCGCTGCAACAGGCGGATGGAATGGAAATAGCGGGCGCCGGGCCGCACTTTCAGATATTTCGACGGCACGGTTTCGAGGTTGTGGTTGAACACATCGGGCCGGGCTTTCACCACCACCTCCAGCGCGCCCTCCTTGCGCAGGAAGTCGGGTGTCAGGATCTCGATGGTGGTGCCGGGCGAGCGGGCACGGATTTCGCGGATGACATCGGCAAAGTGCTGTGCGCCGCCATCGGCGAGATCGTCGCGGTCGACCGAGGTGATGACCACATGCTTCAGCCCCAGCTTGGCGGTGGCGTCGCCGATATGGGCCGACTCGTTGGGGTCGAGCGCCTCGGGCAGGCCGGTCTTGACGTTGCAGAAGGCACAGGCCCGGGTGCAGGTGTCCCCCATGATCATGAAGGTGGCGTGCTTGTGCTCCCAGCATTCGCCGACATTCGGGCAGCTCGCCTCCTCGCACACCGTGACGAGCTTGTTCTCCTTCACGATATTGCGCGTCTCGGCCCATTTGGGCGAACCCGGCGCCTTGACGCGAATCCAGTCCGGCTTGCGCTGGATCGGATTGTCGGGCCGATGCGCCTTTTCAGGGTGACGCAGAGCCTCGTCGCGCGCCTTGCGCGGATCGTTGGTCAGAAGGTCGATGGTGGCGGGCATGGCTGTCTCGCTTTAAGGAAACCGCAATAGCGGTTGAACCGGCGGGTGGAAAGCCCCGCCGCGGACTTACGCGTTCAGCACTTTGCCATAGGCATCCAGCACGCTTTCCTTCATCATCTCCGACAGGGTCGGATGCGGGAAGATGGTGTGCATCAGCTCCTCTTCCGTAGTTTCGAGGTTCATCGCCACGACGAAGCCCTGGATGAGTTCTGTCACTTCCGCACCCACCATATGGGCGCCCAGAAGCTGGCCGGTCCTGGCGTCGAACACGGTCTTGATCAGGCCGTTGTCCTCGCCGAGCGCGATCGCCTTGCCATTCGCACCGAACGAGAAGCGGCCGACCTTGACCTGATAGCCCGCCTCCTTGGCTTTCGCCTCGGTCAGGCCGACGCTCGCCACCTGCGGGTGGCAATAGGTGCAGCCCGGAATCTTGGCCTTGTCCATCGGGTGGACGTGCAGGCCCTTGATGTGCTCGACGCAGATCACGCCCTCATGCTCGGCCTTGTGGGCGAGCATCGGCGGGCCGGCAACGTCGCCGATGGCATAGACGCCCGGCACATTGGTGCGGCCATAGCCGTCGATGACGATGCAGCCGCGGTCGGTCTTGACGCCCAGCGCCTCCAGTCCGAGGTTCTCGATGTTGCCGACGACGCCGACGGCCGAAATCATCCGCTCGGCGGTGACGTCCTTCTTGTTGCCCTTGTCGTCCTCGATGGTGGCGGTGACGCTGTCGGCGCCCTTTGCCACCTTGATCACCTTGGTGGAGGTGTGGATCTTCATCCCCTGCTTTTCCATCGCCTTGCGGGCGATGGCGGAAATCTCGACATCCTCGACCGGCATGATCGTCGGCATCACCTCGACTACGGTCACATCACAGCCGAGCGTCCTGTAGAACGAGGCGAACTCGATGCCGATGGCGCCCGAGCCCATCACGATCAGCGACTTGGGCATCGCCGGCGGCACCATTGCCTCGAAATAGGTCCAGATCAGCTTGCCGTCCGGCTCGATGCCGGGCAGCGCGCGCGGCCGCGCACCGGTGGCGACGATGATGTGTTTGGCGGTGTAGGTGCCCTCGCCGGCCACGCCCTTCGGCGCCGGATGCTGGGGCTGATGCGGCGCTTTCGATGACTTGCCGACGACGATCTCGCCGGGTTTGGAGAGCTTCGCCTCGCCCCAGATGACATCGATCTTGTTCTTCTTCATCAAAAAGCCGACGCCGCCATTGAGCCGCTGCGACACTCCGCGCGAGCGCTTGACGATGGCCGCGACATCCGGCGTCACCGTGCCCTCGACCTTGAGGCCATAAGCTTCCGGATGGGTGGCGAAATGATAGATCTCGGCCGAGCGCAGCAGCGCCTTGGTCGGGATGCAGCCCCAGTTGAGGCAGATGCCGCCCAGATGCTCGCGCTCGACGATCGCCGTCTTGAAGCCGAGCTGCGCCGAGCGGATGGCGGTGACATAACCGCCGGGGCCTGAGCCGATGATGATGACGTCGTAAGCAGACATGCGCCTCTCCTGCATTCCCCTCCCCCTTGCTGGGAGTGGCTAGGGGTGGGGGTGGCCCCCGTGAATTGAAGCGAGAATGGTGTCGAGCACCGATTCCATCTCGCGGGTGACTTCGTGGTTCCAGAAACGCAAAACGCGAAAGCCTTGCGATGTCAGATAGCTTGTGCGCCGCTCATCGTAGCGCCGTGCGTCGTCTGTTCCGTGCTGCTCGCCATCAACCTCGACAATCAGACGATGCGCCAGGCAGCAGAAATCAACGATGTAGGGGCCGATGGCGAATTGCCGTCGGAAGTGCGTGCCGGCCATCGGCAAGCGCTGTTTCAGAGCAAGCCAGAGCCGGCGCTCGTGATCGGTCATGGCGACGCGCATATGCTTCGCCCGAGCTTTCACGACCGCAGAAATTCCTGTTTCCCGTTCGCTCCGCCAAGCCAAAACCAGCCACCCCCATCCCCGGCCCTTCCCCGCAGGGGGGAAGGGAGAAACTCAAACCTCGCCGCTTTCCTCCCTCCCCCTTGCGGGGAGGGTGTGGCGAAGCGACGGGTGGGGGTGGTTCAACAGACGCGGAAGTCAAAGCAATAACTCAACCTCCCGCATCCAGAACCGCCACCCCCATCCCCGGCCCTTCCCCGCAGGGGGGAAGGGAGAAACTCAAACCTC
>CALKAA010000243.1 GCA_937983495.1 uncultured Gemmobacter sp.
GGGAGCGAATTGCGCCTGCGCCTCGTCCCATTTCAGCTTGCCGCCGCAATGCGACCACAGGTGCACGACCGGGGACCAGCCACCCGACATGGCGACAGCGTCACAGGCGATTTCCTCCAGCACGGCACCTTGGCCCGCTTGGGCGCAGATCGCCACGGCGGTCACACGCTTGCCGCCCTTGACCTTTGCAATGCCCTTGCCGGTTTCCACGCGAATACCCATCGCGCGGGCCTGGGCGGGCAAATCGCCCGTAACAGAGGCGCGGGCATCGAGGATCACCGGAACCTCCAGCCCCGCCTCTTTCAAGGCAATGGCGGTGCGGTAGGCGTCGTCATTGTTGGTGACGATCACGGTCCGGTCACCGGGGGCGACAGCCCAGTTGATGACGTAATCACGCACAGCGGAGGCCAGCATCACGCCGGGAATATCGTTGCCCGCAAAGGACAGCGGGCGCTCGATGGCACCGGTGGCGGCAATGACCTGACCTGCGCGCAGGCGCCACAGGCGATGGCGCGGGCGCCCGTCGCCGGGAGTATGGTCAGCCACCTTTTCGTCGCACAGCACATAGCCATGGTCATAAGACCCGGCCGCCATGCAGCGGGCGCGCAGCGTGACATTCTCCATACCTTCAAGAGCTTGAAGGGCATTCTTCACCCAAGTCTCGGCGGGCTGGCCGTCGATTTCGACGCCATCGACGACAGCACGCCCCCCCCAATGGGCGGTTTGCTCCAGCAGCCAGACCTTCTTGCCAGCCCGGCCTGCGGTCAGCGCCGCTTGCAGGCCTGCAATGCCGCCGCCCACCACCAGCACATCGCAGAACCCATAGGCCTGCTCATAGCGGTCGGCGTCGCGTTCTTTCGGGACTTTGCCAAGGCCCGCCGATTGGCGGACGATCGGTTCAAACACATGTTTCCAGGCGAAACGCGGATGGATGAAGGTCTTGTAGTAGAAGCCCGCCGGCAGGAAGCGCGCGGCATAGTTGTTCACCACGCCCACATCGAACTCAAGGCTCGGCCAGTGGTTCTGGCTGGTGCAGGTCAGGCCGTCGAACAGTTCCGTCGTGGTGACGCGCTGGTTCGGCTCGAACCGGCCGCCCTCGCCCATGTTCACAAGCGCGTTCGGCTCCTCGGCGCCCGAGGCGACAAGGCCGCGCGGGCGGTGATACTTGAAGCTGCGCCCCAGCAGCATCTGGTCATTGGCCAGCAGCGCGGCGGCCAGCGTATCGCCCTGATAGCCCTTCAGGCGCTTGCCGTTGAAGGTGAATTCATGCGCGGTGCTGCGGTCGATCAGGCGACCGCCCTTGGCAAGACGGGTGCTCATTTGTAACCCTTCCAGTCGGGCCGTTTGGCCTTGATCTTGTCCACCAGATCGGCGGGCGGCTCGGTTGTTTGTGCGGGATAGGTGCCGAACACCTCCAGCGTGGCAGTGCAGCGGGCGGCAAGGAACCACTTGCCGCAGCCATAGGCGTGGCGCCAGCGTTCGAAATGCACACCCTTGGGGTTCTTGCGGGCGAACATATAGGCCTCGAACTCCTCGCCGGTGGAGCCGGGTCCGAAGCGTTTCAGATGGGCCTCGCCGCCGGGGGCCAGTTCGGTTTCTTCGGCTTTGACGCCGCAATAGGGGCATTCAAGAAGTAGCATATCATGTTCTCCTTTGGCCCAGATCTTGCCGATTTTGCATCAGAAAGGACCACTGTTCTTGTACAAGGCATGGGCTTGCCCCCACTGAGCCTTGAAACTTTTGTTCCTTAAGAGACTCAAGGGCCATCACAGTCTGAGGCCCCATAGCGGGTTCCACAAAAAGCTCGCTCACCCAGAAAGGGTTGAACGGCATGCCATCTTCGACAAAGAATTTGAAGATGCGCGCTTTGCCGTCGGAACACATGAAATTCCCGGACACGCCGTTATAGCGACCGCTTCGGCCATTAGCCTGGTCCATTTCGCAAACGATGTTATTGCCCCGCAGGCAGGCAGCCAGGTACAGAGTGCCGGGGGAGGTGCCTTCCTTCCTGAATACGAACACTTCGCCTTGTATTCCCGTCTCCGATTTGACCCGGTAAAGCCAGCCTATCTGGTCACCAGACCCAATCTTCAAGGCACGCATGTGATGGATTGCCCCCGCGAAGAACGGATATGCGGCCAAACCGACAAGAAGGCACAGAAACGGCAAGTAACGCTGCATCAATGCGCCACCCCGGCCGCCACCGACTCGTCGATGAACTGGCCTTCGCGGAAGCGCCACATGTTGAACTCGGCGGCCAGCGGGCCGGGTTCGCCCTTGGCCATCAGCTCGGCCATGGCCCAGCCAGAGCCGGGGATCGCCTTGAAGCCGCCGGTGCCCCAGCCGCAATTGATGAAGCAATTGCCCAGCGGGGTTTTGGAGATGATGGGCGAGCGGTCGCCGGTCATATCGACGATGCCACCCCACTGGCGCAGCATTTTCAGGCGCGAGATCATCGGGAAGGTTTCGACCAGAGCGCGGAGCGTTTCCTCGATATGGTGGAACGAGCCACGTTGGGTGAAGTTGTTGAACCCGTCGGTGCCGCCGCCGATCACCATCTCGCCCTTGTCGGATTGCGACATATAGCCATGCACGGTGTTGGCCATCACGACGACATCCATGCAGGGCTTGATCGGTTCCGACACCAGCGCTTGCAGCGCCAGCGATTCGACCGGCAGACGGAAGCCCGCCATATCGGCAACCTGTCCCGAATGGCCTGCCACCACGATGCCCAGCTTATTGCAGCCGATGAAGCCGCGGGTGGTCTCCACGCCCTTCACCTGCCCGTTCTCCGAACGGACGCCGGTCACTTCGGTCTGCTGGATGATATCCATTCCCATGGCCGAGCAAGCACGGGCATAGCCCCATGCCACGGCATCATGGCGCGCGGTGCCACCGCGCTCCTGATAAAGCGCCCCCAGAACCGGGTAGCGCGGCCCGTCGATATTGATGATCGGCACGAGGTCTTTCACCTCTTCCGGGCCGATCCAGCGGGTTTTCACGCCTTGCAGATTGTTGGCATGGACGGTGCGCAGATAGCCACGCACCTCATGATGGGTTTGCGCCAGCATCAGCAGACCGCGCGGGCTGAACATGACGTTATAGTTCAGATCCTGGCTCAGATCCTCATAGAGGCTCAAAGCCTTGTTGTAGATCGCGGCCGAGGGGTCTTGCAGATAGTTCGACCGGATGATGGTCGTATTGCGCCCGGTATTGCCGCCGCCCAGCCAGCCCTTTTCGATCACCGCCACATTGGTGATGCCGAAATTCTTGCCAAGGTAATAGGCGGTGGCAAGGCCGTGGCCGCCTGCGCCAATGATGATCGCGTCATATGACGCCTTGGGCGCGGGTGAGCGCCATGCCTTTTCCCAGCCCTGATGGTAACGCAGGGCCTCTCGGGCGATGGCGAAAACCGAATAGCGTTTCATGGATGTCCTGCTCCCGGGGTCAGATCGGTTCGGGTCTGGCGGCAATCG
>CALKAA010000244.1 GCA_937983495.1 uncultured Gemmobacter sp.
GGGGAAGGCCGCCACGCGGTCGCCGGGGGCAAAGCCCGTCACTTCGGGGCCGATTTCCAGCACTTCGCCCGCCACTTCCATGCCGAGGATGAAGGGCGGTTGCGGTGTATCCTGATATTTGCCTTCGATCATCAGCAGATCGGCAAAATTCAGCCCGCAGGCCCGGATGCGGATACGGATTTCCGCGGCTTTCAGGGGCGAAGGTGGCTGCGATGCAAAGGCCGGCGTGGCGCCGGGGCCTGAAATCTGGTAGGCGTACAAGCGAGGCTCCTGCGATGGGACAGGGGGAGATTACCGGTGGTGATTCTCTTGTCCAGCCCCGAAAAGGTGGCCTGCACGATGTCTGTTCATGTAACCGTGTCATGGCAAAGCGGTGAAAACTTTGCAAAAATTCCCGGTAACGCCGGGAAAAACCCTGCAAAATCCGCTTGTTGCACTTTCGTATAGCAAGCCTGTCCAAAAAGACAGGTTTTGTGATCAAACAAGACGTGGAAAACAGGAGAAACTCGGCCTAGCCTTACATCTATAGGCTGCGTAGGCCGCGCCCGGGGCACCGGGTCAGTTCGAGAGGGAGTACCGAAATGAAGCACCCCGTGGATGCGCATGTGGGCAAACGCATTCGTCACCGCCGCTGGATGGTGGGCATGACGCAACAACAACTGGCCGATCGCGTGGGCATCAAATTCCAGCAGATCCAGAAATATGAGACCGGGATGAACCGCGTCTCGGCCTCGCGGCTTTGGGATATTGCGGATACGCTCGGGGTGAATATCGGTTTCTTCTTCGAGGGTATTGACGAGGCCCGTGAAGCCCCGAGCCCGGTCGAGGGGGATATTCTCGCCGACAAGGAAGCGCTGGAGTTGGTGCGGTCTTACTACGCCATTCCGGAGGCGCAGCGCCGCCGCCTGTTCGATCTGGCTCGCGTGCTGAGCGACGCCGCCTGAACAGCGGCGCGGCCCGTCGAACCGGGCAGCAGATCGGGCTTGCAGTTGGTGCAGTCTGACTGAGTGCATTCTGATCCTGACAAAGCCGCCGGGCAAAGCCTTGGCGGCTTTTGTCATTCAAGCGTCAAAGCCTTGACCCACAGGCGGGGGGCAGATAGCCGGGGCGCATAGCAGATGCCGGAGGGAGCCATGATGAGCAGACAGAAGCTGAGCGAGAGTGAGCAGGGCGAACTGGTTGCCGTGGCGCATGCGCTGGCCGATGCGGCGCGAGCGGCGACCCTGGCGCATTTCCGGCAGGCCGGTCTGACGGCCGACAGCAAGGAGGATGCGCGGTTCGATCCGGTGACGGTGGCGGATCGCGCGTCAGAAGCGGCGATGCGGGCCATTCTGGCCGAACGCCGCCCGCAGGATGGTATCTTGGGCGAGGAGATGGGCGCGCGTGCGGGCACATCGGGTCTGACCTGGGTGCTGGACCCGATTGATGGCACGCGGTCTTACCTTTGCGGCACGCCGACCTGGGGGGTGTTGATCTCGGTCGCCGATGCGGCGGGGCCGATCTATGGGCTGATCGACCAGCCCTATATCGGCGAGCGCTTCGAAGGCGGTTTTGGCCGGGCTGCCATGCAGGGGCCGCATTGGGCACGCCCCTTGCGCAGCCGCCCGGCACGGCCGCTGGCCGAGTGCATCATCATGACCACCTTCCCCGAAGTAGGCAGCGCGGCGGAGGGCGAGGCCTTTCACCGGTTGGCCAGGCAATGCCGCCTGACCCGCTATGGCACGGATTGCTATGCCTATGCGCTGCTGGCGGCGGGGCATATCGACCTGGTGGTCGAGGCCGGTTTGCAGGCCTATGACGTGCAGGCCCCCATCGCGGTGATCGAGGCGGCGGGCGGCGTAGTCACCGATTGGACGGGCGCGCCGGCGCATCAGGGCGGTCGTGTGCTGGCTGCCAGCAGTGCCGAGGTGCATCAGGCGGCCATGGTCGCGCTGCGGGGCTGAGGTTGGATTTGGATATTTGAACCAAGGTGAAACGGCAGGTTTTCATCTTGGCTTAAATATCCATCTTTTTGTGACAGGTCCGGGCTTGGTCGGCTGGGGCTGTTGCGCTAATCTGCGACCTGACGCTAGCGAGTCCTTCCCCCTTCTGTCGCGCGTCCGTGAGCTTTCACCGAAGGGGCGTTGTCGCAACGGGGGACTCGCGCATGATCTCTGAAATGCTGATCCGCAAGGCGGATGTCGTGGTCACCATGAATGGCGAGCGGGCCGAGATCGCGGGCGGCGATGTGCTGATCCGCGGCGGGATGATTGCGGCGGTGGGGCAGGGGCTGGCCACGCGCGGGGCGGTGATCGAGGCGGCGGGCTGTGTCGTCACGCCGGGCCTCGTGAACACCCATCACCACCTCTATCAGACCCTGACGCGCGCGGTGCCGGGCGGACAGGATGCGCTGCTGTTTGGCTGGCTGAAAACGCTGTACCCGATCTGGGCGCGCTTCGGGCCGGAGGAGATCTTCACCTCGGCGCAGGTGGGCTTGGCGGAGCTTGCACTTTCCGGCTGCACGCTGACCTCGGATCACCTTTACATGTATCCCAATGGCGCGCGGCTGGAGGATACGATCCATGCCGCCGCCGAGATCGGCCTGCGCTTTCACCCGACGCGGGGCGCGATGAGCATTGGCGAAAGCGCGGGGGGGCTGCCCCCTGATGCGCTGGTGGAGCGGGAGGCCGCGATCCTGGAGGATATGATCCGGGTGGTGGATGCCTTCCACGATCCGTCCGAGGGCGCCATGGTGCGGGTGGGCCTCGCGCCCTGTTCGCCCTTCTCGGTCAGTCGTGATCTGATGCGCGATGCGGCGCTGCTGGCGCGGGACAAGGGCGTGATGCTGCACACCCATCTGGCCGAGAATGACGAGGATGTGGCCTATTCGCTGGCGCAATTCGGCTGCCGCCCCGGCCAATATGCCGAGGATCTGGGCTGGGTGGGCGAAGATGTCTGGCATGCCCATTGCGTGAAACTGGATGCGCAGGAGATCGGGCTTTTTGCCCGCTCGCGCACCGGTGTGGCGCATTGCCCCTGTTCCAACTGTCGGCTGGGCAGCGGCATTGCGCCGCTGCGGGCAATGCGAGATGCCGGGGTGAAGGTGGGCTTGGGCGTCGATGGATCGGCCAGCAATGATGCGGGCAATCTGGTGGGCGAGGCGCGGCAGGCCATGCTGTTGCAGCGGGTTTCACGGGGTGCCGATGCGATGAGCGCGCGCGAGGCGCTGGAGATTGCCACCCTGGGCGGGGCGCAGGTGCTGGGGCGGCCCGATTGTGGCAGCCTTGCTCCCGGCAAGCGCGCCGATCTGGCGATCTGGGACATGCGCGGGATCGAGGCGGCCGGGGCATGGGACCCGGTGGCGGCCTTGATGCTGTGCGGCC
>CALKAA010000245.1 GCA_937983495.1 uncultured Gemmobacter sp.
GAGGTTCGGGCGGAAGTAGCCGAATTCGGAGGGTTGGGGTTCCTTGACCTTGACTGCACCACCAGATCGCCGGGCGACAGCGTGCCCAGATCCTGAATGAAATTCGCGGCCTTCTTCTTGCGACGCGGCTTGCCCAGCATGCGGTCGCCCAGCACATCCTGTTCCGAGATCACCGCAAGCCCCGGCGCGGTAAAGCCCTCCTCCAGCGCCCAGACCGCCAGATAAAGCCCGCCCTTGCCCTGCGGCAGGTCGCGGGCATCCTCGATCAGCCTGGCACCCGGCAGGTCGTGATCTTCCAGCAGGCCCTTGAGCCGGTCGCGCGCGCCGTCAGACCAGCTGGCAATCACCACCTGCGCCTCTTGACGCAAAACTTTAATATGCTCCGACAAGGCCTCGAAAAGATTTACATTTTCCTGCAAGCGCTCTGGCGCAAAGCTGCGCCCCGCACGCCCACCGGCGTCAAGGCAACCCGGCCCCGGCGCCTGCGGCAAGGGCGAAAGCTGGATCACCCGCCGCCCGGCCAGCGCAGCCTCAAAGGCCGGATCATCCAGATAAAGCGCCTCGGGCGGACAGGGCTTGTAGACCGTATCCATCCGGCCTTTCACCGCCATCTGCTCGCGTCGCGCCGCATATTGATCTGCGATCCCTTCCCACCGCGACAGCCGCGCAGGGGTCAGTTGATCATCCAGCATGACCGCCGCTTCGGGCAGGTAATCGAACAGCGTCTCCAACCGCTCATGGAACCAGGGCAGCCAATGCTCCATTCCCTGATGCTTGCGCCCCGCACTCACCGCCTCATACAGCGGGTCGTCGTTCGTGGCCCCGAATTCAATGCGATAGGTCTGGCGGAACCGGGTGATGGCCGCATCATCCAGCAGGATTTCCGACATGGGCGCAAGGTCGATCGTGCCCAGTTTCTCGGTGGTGCGCTGCGTTTCGGGATCAAAGCGGCGCAAGCCATCCAGCGTGTCTCCGAACAGATCCAGTCGCACCGGCCCGGCCTCGCCCGGTGGCCAGATGTCCACAATGCCGCCGCGCACCGCAAAATCACCCGGATCGGTGACCGTGGCCGATTGCGCAAAGCCCATGCGCACCAGAAAGGTTTTCAGCGCGAATTCGTCGATCCGCTCGCCCACACGGGCGCTGAAACTTGCGCCCTGCACCACATCGCGCGCGGGCAGGCGCTGCGTCACCGCGTTCAGCGTGGTCAGCAACACAAACGGCCCCGGCACCCCATGGGCCAGCGCCGCCAGCGTCGCCATCCGCCGGGCCGAGATCGCCGGATTGGGCGAAACCCGGTCATAGGGCAGACAATCCCAGGCCGGAAAATCCAGCACCAGCGCGCCGGGCTCAAAGAAGGCCAGCGCCGCCCGCATCGCCTCCAGCCGCTTGTCATCACGCGCCACATGAATGACCGGCTTGCCCTTGGCCAGTTCGCGCCCGACCAGCCGCGCGTCAAAGCCTTCGGGTGCCCCGCCCAGCAGGAATTTCAATTGCTCTGCCATTTTCACGCCTTCAGTGCAGCACGCTGACATTGAGGTTCTGATACATGCCCCAGACCGCGGTGAGCAGGATCGACACCATCCCCACGCCCTGCACCGCCAGCCGCAGCCGGATCAGCCGCGATTGCAGCGCCTCGCCACTATGGTCGCCATCGGCAATGCGATGCGCCGCCTGCACCGACAGCACCACCGTCACGACCTGTGGGAACATCAGGCAGAACACCGCCTGCGAGAATTCGGCCCCATACCAGAACCCGGCCACCACCAGCCCGGTCAGCCAGAACGCGGCAATCCCCACGATCCAGGCACCGGAGACATGCATGATATAGAGCAGACGGTTCACATGCACCCGCGCCAGATCCTCCAGCGCCTGTTGCGCTGGCCCGCCCTGCCGCTTGGCGCGCAGGATCATGTCGAAGGGCACGCCCAGAATGCGGTGGCTGTTCATCCACCATTGCACGCCCAGCATGATCCAGAACCACAGGTTCGAGAAAGACCGCATGTCGATCAGCTCGAACAGGATATCAAAGACGGTCACGCGCAGGCTCCGGCAAACACCCCGTCTGGGGCCTCTGTGACATTCCTAACCTTGCGATGCGGGTTTATCCATGGCAGGCAGGCAGAAATTTGCGAACCCGGCTTTGCCCCGCGCGGCGAAAGCCCTTCCCGCGCCCCGAAAGGAAGCCCGATGCGCCCGATCCAGGCCCCTTATCCCGCCGCCCGATTCCGCCGCCTGCGCAGTCAGGATGCGCTGCGCCGCCTTGCGCAGGAAAATGTGCTGACGGTGAATGACCTCATCTGGCCGATCTTCATTCGTGATGGCGCGGGCGTCGAGGAGCCAATTCACTCCATGCCCGGCGTCAGCCGCCTCTCGATTGATCTGGCGGTGCAGGCGGTCGAACAAGCCGCGGCACTTGGCATTCCGGCGATCTGCCTCTTTCCCTATACTGATCCGTCGGTGAAAACCGAAGCCTGCGCCGAGGCCTGGAACCCCGAAAACCTCACCAATCGCTGCATCCGCGCCATCAAGGCCGCGGTGCCGCAAATCGCCATCATGACCGACATCGCGCTCGATCCTTATAATGCCAATGGCCATGACGGGCTGGTGCGCGATGGCATCATTCTGAACGATGAAACCGTCGAGGCGCTGGTGAAAATGGCACTGGTGCAGGCGGACTGCGGTGCCGACATCCTTGGCCCCTCCGACATGATGGATGGTCGGATCGGGGCCATTCGCAGCGCGCTGGAAGGGGCAGGCCACAAGGATGTGGCGATCCTCAGCTATTCCGCCAAATATGCCTCCGCCTTCTACGGCCCGTTCCGCGATGCGGTCGGGGCCTCGGGCGCGCTGAAGGGCGACAAGAAAACCTATCAGATGAACCCCGGCAACAGCGACGAGGCCCTGCGCCTGATCGAGCGCGACCTGCGCGAGGGGGCCGATATGGTGATGGTCAAGCCCGGCATGCCCTATCTCGACATCTGCCGCCGGGTGAAAGACGCCTTTGGCGTGCCGACCTATGCCTATCAGGTGTCGGGCGAATATGCGATGATCCGGGCGGCGGCGCAAAAGGGCTGGATCGACGGCGAGAAAGCCATGTTGGAAGGCCTTCTGGGCTTCAAGCGTGCCGGCTGCGACGGGATTCTCAGCTATTTCGCCCCCGAGGTCGCGCGCCTCTTGCGCGGCTGACCGCCGAAGCCAGGCACCCGGCTGATGACAAGCCGCTGAAATCATGCCAGTATCGTGCCAAAGGGGCTCAAGACCCCGTGGCGCATGAGGCGGAGCAGAACGATGATTTCCAGACGGAACCTGATCGGCACGGCCGGGGCAGCGGCTGCATTGGCGGCCTGTGGCAATGGCATTGGCAGCAATGGGGCCGCCACCATCGACGCGCGAGTGGATCAGACCCGCAACCAGCTTTTTCAGCAATATCCCGGCACCCGCGATCTGGCGGGCAAGGCGCTTGGCGTCCTCTACATGCCTCTGGTGACCGAGGCCGGTTTCGGCATTGGCGGTGCCTTCGGGCGCGGCGCGCTGCGCATCAATGATGTGACGGTGGATTACTATTCCGCTGCCAAGGCTTCAGTCGGTTTGCAGATCGGTGCCCAGCAATATGCCCATGCGTTGTTCTTCATGACCGAGGCCGCGCTGTCGGATTTCCGCCGCTCGCAGGGCTGGGCCGCCGGGGCCGACCTGAAATATGCCACCCCCGAACAGGGTGCAAGCATCGGCAAGGACACCACCGAGATCGAGCCGGTCATCGCCCTCGTCTTCGGTCAGGCCGGCCTCATCGCCGGTGCCACGCTTTCGGGCACCAAATACACCCGCATCATCCCGTAACCCCCTTCATCTTGGTAAAAA
>CALKAA010000246.1 GCA_937983495.1 uncultured Gemmobacter sp.
GGCAGCGGGGATCGGGGGCGGCGGCGGGCATCAGGACACCATGCCCCGGATCTCGACCTCGGCCGCGTCCGGCTCCGGCGGGTCGCGGTCCAGCATCCCCTCGGCGATGGCGGCAATGATCCAGGTCGGGTGCAGACCCATCATCTGTGTCAGGGTCACGGCGAGTGTCGAAATGGTGGCGACCACCTCGACATCATCGACCTCCATGTTGCCGTCGCTGTCCGGCTCGGCCAGCACCTGCATCATCGCCGCCCGCGCGGCTTGGGTCGCGGCCACGACGCGCGCGTGATCCTCGCCCATCATCACCGCACCCCCAGCCTGAGGGCGGCGGCGGCGATCTCGGCGCGCCAGCGCATCATGGCCCAGCTGACCACCCAGCCGTTGGGGCAATGCAGCGCTTCCAACCAATTGCGGGCGGTCTGGGGGCGGACCTGAAAGGCCGCGGCGATCCGCTCGGCATCGCCCCCGAAATGGTCGTGCAGGAAGGCCTGCCAGACCCGCGGGAAATTCTCGCGCCAGGCGCGGGTGGTGGGCAGGGGCAGCGGCCGCCCGGCCTCGCGGTGGCGGCCCCAGCCGTCCAGCGGGGCAAATCCACGGTTTTGAGGGGCGGGACGCGCCGGGCTCTGGCACGACGACACCAGGCGCAGCGAGGTGCCGGGCTGCGACGCATCACCGGGTCGCACAGGACGGGGATAGGGGCGGGTCATGGGGATCCTTTCAAGCGGCGTCGGAGGGGGTGGAAGTCTGCGGTTCGTCTTCCGGGGCGAGCGCGGTTTTGCTCTCGGGGAAGAAATGGGCAGGAGTGAGCGGGATGCCCTGCGCCCGGGCAGCGGACAGCAGGGTCTGCTGGCAATCCGCCGGTATCAGCCCGCCGGTCCCGCCCCGATCCTTCGGATAGGTCCAGCGGCGGACGCGAATCTCGCTGCGATCCGTCATCGACGCGACCGAGGCGAAGCCACCGCAAAGCTGAATGATGGTGTGAGCAGGTTCGAGCATGCCCATTAATTGCGATAATCGCAGTATTGCGTCAAGGTTCAATGTTGCGAATTTCGCGGATTTCGCATCTTGCGGAAATCGCAATCATGGCAGCATGGAGACCATCGACGGCAAGTGGATCGCGCGGCACCTGCAGAGCAAGCGGGGCGAGAAGGCCAAGCTGGCCCGCGCCATGCACATCTCCAACGACCAAATGTCCAAGATCCTCAAGGGTGTGCGCAGCGTTCAGCCGGACGAGGTTCCGCGCGTCTTGAAGTTCTTCGGCTATGAGTTTCGGCCTTCAGGCGACGACAGCTTCAGCAATCCCGTGGCCGAACCGGTCAAGGTGATTTCGTGGGTCAGCGCCGGGCAACTCTGCGACCAACCCACTATTGAGGACTTCGAGGATTTCCCGACCATCTATGCCGCCGATCTTCCGCCGGGGCGCTGGATCGCGCTCACGGTGGACGGGACCTCGATGAACAAGATCAGCCCGCCGTCCTCGGTGATCCTGGTCAACCTGAACGACACACGGCTGGTGGCGAACCGCTGCTATGTGGTGGCCGACGAAACCGGCGCTGCGACCTACAAGGCCTATGACCCGAAGGCCGACCCGCCGTTTCAACCCCGGTGCTATCTGGAAACCAAACCGCCGGTATTCCATGGCGAAGTGCGGGTGGTCGGCCGGGTCTATCGAACGATGCTGACCATGTGATTGATCGACGGCTTCGATGCTGTACCAGTGAGGGAGGACTAGGTGAGCAGTTACTCAGGGGCGCGCGCTGTCGCGGCGCTGATCGGGTTTCTGGGCTGGGCGGGGATTGTTCTGTCTGTCTTCGGCGGCACCGTGACCTTTCAGCGCGTCGGCCTCATGCCCGCGCTGACCATGGCCCTGCCGGTTGCTTTCGCCGGGCTATTGCTGATCGCGGTGGGCCAGATCGTCATGGCCCAACTCGACACGGCCGAGAACACCGGCGCGATGGTCCGAATGCTGAATGAGATCAAAAGCAGTCAGTCCCCCTCGGCACAGTTCGGCGGGCGCGCGCCCGGATCTCCGCTCGAAACCTACAAAGGCAGGCTGATCACCAGCGAAAGGAACGGCGTCAGCGTCGCCGGCCAGCAATTTGCGACGATCGATGCCGCCAAGTCATGGATCGACATTCGAAGCTGACCAACGAGGTAACAAGTATGACCAAGTATCTAATTATCTGCGCGGCTTTGGCGCTGACCGGCTGCGCGAAGGAGCCCGAGAATATCCCGGCGGCAGATATCGGAACAGGGGCCTACAACGGGCAGAGCTGCCGTCAGTTGGAAGAGCGGCGCCTGCACTACACCCAGCAGCTCGCGAACCTGACCGCAGAACAGCGCCAGGCAGCGACCGGCGACGCATGGGGCGTCTTCCTGCTGGGCTTACCGCTGTCCAGCATGTCGGGCAACGACCGGGAGACCGACATCGCGATCACGCGGGGGCACCTGTATGAGATCGCAGTCACCCAGAATGCGCGAAACTGCCGGTGACAGCGCTATCGACGCTGCAGGTCGAACTCCACAAACACCGCTATCACCAATGACAAAAAGGAGGATATGGATTGAAAGTTAAAGCAAATTTCGGAAACGGAAGCGTGGTTTATTACCGCGCTGTTGAACCGCAGGCCGAAACCAAGACGACCTCCCGGGTTGGATCCGTCACGATCAACAATATTACGCCAAGATCTGAAGGCTCGCCCGCCCATTTCGAGGTATCATTCATGATCCGTGCTGAAGCAGAATGCGATGGCCTGAACTGGACGCAGCATATTGCCACCTCGGTGATGACTCCAGCACTTCACAGCGAAGAAACATATGTGCATGTCGAAGATCGGGCTGCGCAGATGCTTCCTGCACTATTCAGAGCACTCGCCGATGCAGCACAAGCCGAACTAGATGCCGCAGCGGCCAGAACAGCCGCCGCGACAGGAGATTGATCATCCGCGCACCAAACCGTCGCGTTGGATCGCTACGCCCTCCTGATTGTGGGTCACCAGTTCAACCTTCGCGGCGCGGGCCGTAGCTTTCGCAATCTCACCCCGGATCCAAGCGACCTGTTCCGGGGTGAAGGGCACCGGCGCCTCTTCCTCGTGGCGATACGACATTCCTGATCCTCCCGCCCCGCCTCGCGCGGGGCTTTTTCGTTGCGTGCTACAGCGGCACGCGACAATATTGCGCTTTTCGCAATTTTCATTCTTGACGTCAAGCTGCGATTATCGCAACTTCTGTCGCACCAAAGCGAACAGGAGCCCACCCCATGACCTACCGACAACCCACCGCCTCGACCGTGATCGACCGCATGGCCGACCTGACCAACCCCCTGCAGCGCCGGGTGCGCTGGGTCGCTATGCGCCGCGCTGCCGCCGCCCGCGCTCTCGCTCTCCGACGACGAGCTCGAGGAGA
>CALKAA010000247.1 GCA_937983495.1 uncultured Gemmobacter sp.
GATATTTTTGAACAGAAAATGACAGAGGCGCTGCTCTTCCTCATTTTCTGTTCAAAAATATCCTCAGGGGGTGAATGGCCGCAGGCCAGAGGGGGCGCGAGCGCCCCCTTGCGCGATCAGCCACAGGCGATCCGGTCTATTTGGGCTGAGCCATCAGTTTGGCCACGGCACGCAGTTCGAATTTCTGGATCTTGCCGGTGGAGGTTTTCGGCAGGTCGCAGAACACCACCGCCTTGGGCGTGGCGAAGCCGGCGAGGCGGGCGCGGCAATGGGCGATCAATTCGGCCTCGGTCGCGGTTTGGCCGGGTTTCAGTTCCACAAAGGCACAGGGCACCTCGCCCCATTTTTCGTCGGGCTTGGCGACCACGGCGCAGAGGCTGACGGCAGGATGGTGCATCAGCGCGCCTTCCACTTCGACCGATGACACGTTCTCGCCGCCCGAGATGATGATGTCTTTCGCGCGATCGGTGATCTTGAGATACCCATCCGGCGTTTGATAGGCGATGTCGCCCGAGCGGAACCAGCCCCCCTTGAAAGCCTCGGCGGTGGCGGTGGGGTTCTTGTAATAGCCCTTCATCACCAGATTGCCGCGCATGGCGATCTCGCCCAGATGGGCGGCATCGCGCGGCACGGGAGTGCCGTGGCTGTCATGCACGACCGCACCTTCCAACATGGCCATCGCCACGCCGGTGCGCGCCTTGAAGGCGGCGCGATCCTCGCCGGTCTTGCTGTCCCATTCCGGCTTCCACAGGCATTCGGTGGCGGGGCCATAGGTTTCAGTCAGGCCGTAAACCTGCGTGACATTGAAGCCGAGCGGCTCGATGGCCGCAAGCGTTGCCGCGGGCGGTGGGGCGCCTGCGGTGAAGACCTCCACCACATGATCGAAGGGGCGGTGGTCCTCTGGCTTGGCGTTGATAATGGTATTCAGCACAATCGGCGCGCCGCCGAAATGTGTGACCCCTTCATCGGCGATGGCATCATAGATGGCCTTCGCCGTCACATCGCGGCAGCAGACCAGCGTGCCGCCCATCATCGGCACCAGCCAGGGCTGCACCCAGGCGTTGCAATGGAACAGCGGCACGATGGTCAGCACCTTGGGAAACAATTGCATCCGCCAGGCGATCACATTGGCCATGGTCGCCAGATAGGCCCCGCGATGGTGGTAAACCACGCCTTTGGGCCGCCCGGTGGTGCCGGAGGTATAGTTTATGGCAAGGCTTTCCCATTCATCCTGCGGCAAGTGCCATTCAAAGCCAGGGTCACCCTCGGCCAGCAGGGCCTCGTATTCCAGATAGGGGCCGCGCGGTGTAAAGCCTGCTTCACGGTCGCAGACCTCGATGATCTGCGGGGCGCTGCCTTCCATTTTCAGGATGGCGGCCTCGGCCAGGGGCAGGAGTGCGGTATCGACCAGCACGATTTTGGCTCCGGCATGGCCGAAGATATACCCGATCGTGTCGGCATCCAGCCTTGTGTTGATGGTATTCAGCACGGCACCAGAGGCGGGCACGCCGAAATGCGCCTCGGCCTGCTGCGGGATGTTGGGCAAAAGGGTCGCCACCACATCGCCGGGACGAATGCCGCGCCGGGCCAAGGCCGAGGCGAGGCAGGTGGCGCGGGTGGCATAATCTGCATAGGTCAGCCTTGTGCCCTTCCAGACCAGTGCGAGCCGGTCAGCATGGATGTCGGCGGCGCGCTTCAGGTGCGAAAGCGGCGTGAGGGGCACATAATTGGCAGCGTTTTTCTCAAGCCCCGTCTCGTCGGCAAGCCATCCCATGCGTTCTCCTCCTCAAGATGACGGATCATGTCGCTTTTCGGCGGGCAGAATGGGGGCGAGTTGCGGCAAAGGGAAGGGCGGGCAAAAGGAAATTGCGCAATGACAGTCGCTAACATGCCGGATCGAACTCTTGCCGCGGCGGGTTTGGTGCTGGTTTATGCCATGGTGATCGGCTTCACCGACAATTATGTGCAAGTGATTGCTGCTGAGGCCGGGCTTTGGCAGTTTCATGCGACTCGGTCCGTCATGGCCTGGGCGATCCTTCTGGTGCTGATGGTGCCATTCGGGTTGCGGCTCAGGCCCCGCAACATGCGGGCCGTGGTCGCGCGATCGGCCATTCATGGCACGGCGATGCTGATCTATTTCGGCGCACTGGCCTTCTTGCCGGTGGCCCTGGTTGCGGCGGGGCTGTTCACCGCGCCGATCTTCGTGCTGTTGATCTCACGCTTTGCTTATGGGCACCCCATTGGGCCGGTGCGGATTTTGGCTGTGGCCATCGGATTTGCGGGGGTTCTGCTGGTTCTGGGGCCCGAGGCCATGGGTGGGGCCAGCCTTGCTGCGCTGCTGCCGGTGCTGGCGGGCGCGCTCTATGCGCTTGGCAATATTGCCACGCGGGAATGGTGCGCGGGCGAGAGTGCGGAAACCCTGCTGGGCGGGTTCTTTCTGGCGCTCGGCGTGCTGGGGGCGATCGGTATGGCGGTGCTGAGCCTGTGGCCGCTGGAGGCCGCGCCGGGGCCCGAAGGCTTTGTGATGCGCGGCCCGGTCTGGCCCACGGGCACTTTCCTGTTCTGGACCTTCGTTCAGGCGGCGGGGGCGCTGTTGGGGGTGGGTATGATGATCAAGGCCTATCAATTGGCTGATGCCAGCCGGGTTTCGGTCATCGAATACATCATTCTGCCCGCCTCGGCCTTCTGGAGCTGGCTGATCTGGGGCCAGACCCTGAGCGGTGCGGCTATCCTTGGCATGGCGCTGATTGCGGCGGCAGGCAGCCTCATCGCGCTGCGCGCCCGGACCTCGGGGCAGGGCTAAACCTCGACCGCCTCGCGCCAGTGGCGGCGGCACAGGCTGACATAGGTCTCGTTACCGCCGATCTGCACTTGCTCGCCATCCTTCAGCGCGCGGCCATCGGCCCCGCGCCGGATCACCATCGTGGCCTTCTTGCCGCAATGGCAGATGGTGCGCACTTCTCGCATCTCATCGGCCCAGGCCAGCAGCGCGGCCGAACCCGGAAACAGGTTGCCCTGAAAATCGACCCGCAGCCCGTAACACATGACAGGCACCCCCAGATCATCAACCGCGCGGGCCAGTTGCCAGACCTGAGGCTTTGTCAGGAATTGTGCTTCATCAATGAAAACGCAGGCAACCGGGCCGGTTTCAAGCCGCGATTTCAACTTTTGGAACATATCGCACTGAATACTGAAAGTATCGGCTTCCTCGCCGATGCCGATGCGGCTGGCGATGCGACCCGCACCTGCGCGGTCATCAAACCGCGCGGTCATCAGATAGGTTTGCATGCCGCCCTCGCGGTAATTGTGCGAGGCTTGCAGCAGGGCGGTGGATTTGCCCGCATTCATGGTGGAGTAGTGAAAATAGAGTTTCGCCATCTTGCGCCTGTATCCCCGAACGCGCCTCCGATAACGGAACTTGCCCGCCCGGCCAAGGGTGACCGAAGCGGGCCTCACCGTTTATCACGATGGCATGACAGGCCGAACTCGCAAGACGACGCTTGAGGTTACTCGTCAAAACGACCGGGCAGGTCTGACAGGCCGCCGTGCCCCCCCCCGCAAGGCAGGAAGTTGGCCAAAGCCCGGGGCACGGCGGGCCCCCTTGATTGACGCTGGGGACGCCAGCCAAGGGGATGCTCCGGTAGCCCGGACCCTAAATTTGCATGACAAACTCCTGCCATCCGATTAATGGGAAAAGGAAATGGCTTTTCCCCCGGCCAGATCGCGTGGGGCATCTGGGAACAAACTATGTCAATTGCCAGCTATCTGAAGAAGCACACCGAAGCGCTGGTGAAGGATGTGGGGATCGAGGCCGCATGCGAACTGACCGGCAAATCGAAGGCGACCATTGGGCGCTATTATTCCGATCAGGATGAACACGGCGACCGTTTCATGCCCATTGATGTTGTGGCCCAACTGGAAGGCGCGGCCCGGTTTCCGCATGTGACTTCCGCCTTGGCGGATCTGCGCGGCATCACGCTGAGCTATGACGGCGAGCGGCGCAATGCCCAGTCGGGTGGAATCAACTCGGATGTGGTGGCTTTGGCGCAGCGCTTTGGCATGCTGATGGCAGAATACAATTCGGCCATTGGCGATGGCAAGATTTCGGTCAATGAAGCCAAGCGTCTGCTGCGTGAAACGCTGGCAATTCAACAGGTGCTGCTGGAAATGAAGCTGAACCTCGAAGAAGAGGCCAGCCACTGAAAAAGGGCACCTTGTCAGGTGCCCTTTGCTTTTGGGGTCAGCGCTGCGGGCGTGGGCTGGGTTTGCCCTGTGCCGTCCGGCGTGGTGCAGCCGTGCCGCCTTCCGGACGCGCCGGGCGGGCGGGCTTTGATCCTTGCGGTTTAGCGCCCACTGGCTTGGCTCCAGCAGGTTTGCTGCCTTGTGGCCGCGCGCCTTGAGGCTTCGATCCGGGCCGGCCTTGCGGGCGGCCACCACCCGCATTGCCACGCCGTTGACCGGGTTTCGGTGCAGCGGCAACCGCCTCTGAAGCCCAGGGCGCGCCACCCAGCACCGGAACAGGCTTTTTCAGCACGGCCTCGACCGCGCGCAGCTCGTCCATCTCGGCAGGGGCGCAGAAGCTGACGGCAGCCCCATCGGCCCCGGCGCGCGCGGTGCGGCCAATGCGGTGGACATAGTTTTCCGGCACATTCGGCATGTCATAGTTATAGACGTGGCGCACCAGCGGAATGTCGATGCCGCGTGCGGCCACGTCGGTGGCCACCAGCACATCCACTTGGCCTGCGCGGAAATCGGCCAGTGCGCGCTCGCGCTGGTTCTGGCTGCGGTTGCCATGGATGGCCACAGCGTTAAAGCCCCAGCCGGTCAGGAATTTCGCGATCTTGTCGGCACCATGTTTGGTGCGCGAGAACACGATGGCAGCCTCTCCGGGGTGCTTTTGCAGATAGCTTTCCAGCAGGCGGCCCTTGTCGCCCTGCGGAATGAAATGCACGCCTTGGGTGATCTTGTCGGCAGGCTTGCCGGGGGGCGAGACCTGCACCCGGATCGGATCGCGCAGATAGGTTGCGGCGATTTCCTCGATATCCTTGGGCATGGTGGCGCTGAACAGCAGGGTCTGGCGCTTGTGCGGCAGGTGGCGGGCGATGGTGCGCAGGGCATGGATGAAGCCCATGTCGAGCATGTGGTCGGCCTCGTCCAGCACCAGATAGGTGCAGCGCTCAAGGCTCACATCGCCGCGCTCCAGCAGGTCGATCAGGCGGCCCGGCGTGGCGATCAGCACATCGGTGCCCTTGGCCAGACGGTCGGATTGGCGGTTGATCGAGGCCCCGCCCACCACCATGGTGATCTTCACCGGCGTGCCACGGGTGAACGCATAAAGATGCTCGTAGATCTGCTGCACCAGCTCGCGCGTGGGGGCGAGGATCAGCGAGCGCACATTGCGCGGCCCGGCGGGATGGGTCACATCCAGAATACGGGTGAGCAGCGGCAGGCCAAAGGCGGCGGTCTTGCCGGTGCCGGTTTGCGCCAGGCCCATCAGATCGCGGCCACGCACCACATGCGGGATGGCTTCGGCCTGAATGGGGGTGGGGGTGGTGAAGCCCGCAGCGGGCAGCGCCGCCAACAGCTTCGGCGAAAGGCCGAGATCGGCAAAAGAAACAGTCATGTCATCATCCTTCACGGCCAAGGGCCGTTCCGGCGCCATCCGGCGCCACAGGGGCGGACCCGCCTCGCATCTGGGGTCATCCCCCGATACCGTCGGCCCGCGGCGCCCCTGCGTGAAGGTGGGAACCAGTGTCCGGGCTGCAAAATGGCTCACGCGGCCGAGCGGCGGACCTGCC
>CALKAA010000248.1 GCA_937983495.1 uncultured Gemmobacter sp.
TACGAGATTGGTCAGTGACTGGAGTTCAGACGTGTGCTCTTCCGATCTTCCAATTGGCGGCGATAGTCACCAAAGGTGCTGCCGAAGGGCGACTTATAGGGGGCCGCCAATTGCGCGGCGCTGTAAAAGGTGTCGGGGTCGCGCTTTTGCACCTTCACCCAATCGGCACCCGCAGCGCGGGCCGCCCGCACCATCCGCTCCAACCGCGCGCGGTCGCCGAAATGGTTGGTGGTGATCTCGGCCACCACCGCCACTTTCGGCTCGGCCCGCGCGCTGGCGGGCATCGGCGCATATTCCGCCGCCAGTTCCTCCGGCGTCAGCCGCGAGAAGCTGCGATGCCCCACATGGGCCACATCCACCTCGCTGCCCCGCAGCATATAGAGCGCATTCAGGAAGAAATTCTCCTGCATCCCGATGACCAGCCGCCGCTGCGCCATATCGCTGGCATCAAAAGACGGCCCCGCCACCTGCGCGCTGCCCGCCTCGGCCGAGAAATCAAAGCCCACCAGATAGACCTTCTGGGGCCGCCCGCGCAGCCGCGCCACTTCCAGCGCCAGTTTCAGCGCCGAGATGAACAGCACATCCTCCAGCACCATCGGGCCGGACAGCAGCCGCTGCATCATCAGATCGCCGCTTTCCTGCCCCAGCGAAACATGCGGCACCTGCATCACCTGCGCGCCCTCGGGCTGGTAATCGGTCGAGGTCACATACAGCTCCGACCGTGGCCCGGTCGCCCGCAAGGCCCGCGCCACCCATTCGGCATGAAACAGCGTGATCGCCACCGGATGAATGCGCTCGGCATCATTGAGGCCGATGGTCAGCGCGCCGTCGAAAACCTCAGGCGGAACCTGATTGGCCGAGGGCCCCTTGCCCAGAATGAAGATCGTATCGGTGGCGTATGTCGACGCGATAGCGCTGATCCGGTTCCAGAAACTGTCCATCATACACCTTGTCATTGACGATCACGTCACATCCCGCCTCGCGCGCCAGCGCAACGCCCGCCAGCAAATCCCAGGACCGCGCGCCCTTGGGGTTCACGAACCGCGCATAGGCGCCCCGGATCACGTTGAACAGGTTGTAAACCGCGCAGCCCATGATCCGGCCCTCGGGCGTCTCGGCCAGCCCCTGCCCGATGGCGGGGTTGAACGAGGACGAAAACCCCACGATGCGCGAGCGCGGCACGCGCGGAATGCGCCCCGTTGACATCACCTCGCCCAGTTCCGGCAGCATGAGCAAGCTGCCGCGATGCGCGCCCCCCTGCCAGAGCGAGAGCGAGATGCCCCATTCCTTGAGGCCCGAACAGAAGTTTTCGGTGCCATCAATCGGGTCCAGCACCGCGCACCAGCCCGACCCCAGCCGCCCGCCCGCCTGCCAGCTTTCCTCGCCGATAAAGGTGAGGCCGGGCAAATGCCGGTGCAGCAGATCGGCCAACAGCCCTTCCACAAAGGTATCCGCCGCCGTCACCGGACTGCCATCGGGCTTCCAGGTCACATCATAGCGCCGCGCCTCGATCTCCGGCATGGAGGCCGCAATCAGCGCCTCCAGTTCGGTAAAAATGCCGGAAATCTGGGTCATGTCGGGGTGTGGCCTGTTGATGGGTTGCGGTGGCAAACTATCAGGTCATGCCAAAAGTGCCATGGGGCGCAATCACTTTCACGCAACCGCAGATGCAGCCTTGCCCATGCGTTTGCCACGAAGTTCCCGCACACACTCCAAGAAAGGCTCAAACTGGCTGTCAAGTTCCTCAATCGCAGCGCCAAAGGTGAGTGATGACGGGTGATCCTCGTAGAAACTTGCCACCTTCTTGTGATCGACTCCAACCGCCAAAGTCGGCAAATCACACAGATTCGCAAAGATCAGACTATGGTAGCGAAACCCAATGACTCCATCCAACTTGCGATAGTCAGCAAGGCAATCCCGTGGCTCTTGCCGGAACGGCCAAAGCGCGAAGGCATCCTCTGACCACGCATTTTCCATAGCAGCACGGGTCCAGATCGTTTCGCCCAATAGGCAATCGTTGTTTTCCAGATTGAAGTAGGAACGCGAATGCGGAATGTGCACAAATCGCATGCCATCGGCTTGCCGTCTGCGCGTCTGCTTGGTGATAAAGTTCGAAACAGCCTCCATGACTTGAGGGCTCATGCTGGCTGTCACTAGGCCTATGGTCAGATCGGATTGAGGCTGATAGCGAATTTCGCGGGCCATACCGCGCAAATTGAAGGCAAAGTCCATCTCGACAGGTAGGTCATGACCGAGAATGTCGCGCATGACCCGTTGCGATTCTGTGCTTCGCACCGTGGCATATCGCGCTTGCGAAAATAGCTCGCGGATCACATCGTGATATTCCGGGCCTGCCGCTTCACAGCCCAGACGCAGAATATCCACTGTTGCACCGGCCGCCCGTGCGGCTTTGGCCAGCGAGGCCATGAGGGATACCGTGGGGCGATCATAAAGCAGACCGCCACCGCCGATGATCAGATAGTCGCCACTTCTGAAGAAGTTCAGATCCATCAAGGCCTCATGCGGGAAACTGCCACTCCCGCCACGGCGCTTGTTGAGATAGAATTGGTGGCACTTCGGATAAATCTTGCGCACGCCCTCCAGAATGGCCTCGTCGCCAACATTGTTTGATCCGAATGAGCCGTAGACAAAGACCCGCTCATTGTCAGGCTGAGGGGCAACAGGTAACCGACCCTCCCGCGAGCCAAATTGCAGGTAGTGCTCAACCGCCGTTCCGAAGTCCCCATGCGAAATGGCGCGCGCCACATCGGGATAGCTGGACAAATACCAGCCTTCATCAAAGTTGAGCGCGGGGACAGCACGGTTGTTCATGCAAAGTATTCCTTTGACGTATGTATTGGCGGCAAGCGTTAAAAAACAGTCAATGCTGCCCAGTGACTTGCCTCATCCTGCTATTCCCCACATAGACCACCATAATGGGGAACAAGTGCCAGTCAATGGCCCCCAACAGCCCTTCCCTGGCCCGCCGCACGGCCTTTGCGGGCGGCTCATGCAGGCGGCCTTGTGATACCTGACCCAGATCACCTTGACATGCCGTCTGCGCTCTGCCCCTTTGGCGTCTGAATTGTGACCTTGGCCACCGGGCATCCGCTGGGGCGGTGCTGACACCGCCATCAAAACGTCCCCGGTTCGCCGCCTGTTGATGCCCTGGCGTTGGCGGCCCATGCGGCCCGTTGGCGCGATACCCCTGAACGCCGTCCGAGAAAGCCCAGCATGCGCCTGACAGATTGCCACAACTTCCACGATTTCCGCCGTCTGGCACAGCGCCGCCTGCCGGGGCCGATCTTCAACTATATCGACGGCGGGGCTGATGATGAGGTCACGCTGCGCCGCAATTCCGCGGCCTTCAACACAGTCGATCTGGTGCCCTCGGTCTTGCGCGGCGTGACGGATGTGGACCTCTCGGTCACCGTCATGGGGCAGAAACTTGACCTGCCGGTCTACCTCTCCCCCACAGCGTTGCAGCGCCTGTTCCATCATCAGGGCGAACGCGCCACAGCGGCGGCGGCGGAAAAATTCGGCACCATGTTCGGCGTGTCATCCCTTGGCACTGTGTCCATGGCCGAACTGGCCCAAAAGCACCGCACGCCGCAATGCTACCAGTTCTATTTCCACAAGGATCGCGGGCTGAACCGCGCCATGATGCAATCCGCCAAGGAGGCCGGCATCAAGGTGATGATGCTGACCGTGGACAGCATCACCGGCGGCAACCGCGAACGCGACCTGCGCACGGGCTTTTCCATCCCCTTCCGCCTCACCCTGGGCGGCATGATGCAATTCGCCCTGAAACCCATGTGGGGCCTGAATTACGTCACGCATGAGAAATTCAGCCTGCCCCAGCTCGATGCCCATATCGACATGAAGGGCGACAGCCTGACCATTGGCCGCTATTTCACCGAAATGCTCGACCCCGGCATGAATTGGGATGACGTGGCGCAGATGGTGCAGGATTGGGGCGGCGAGTTCTGCCTCAAGGGCGTGATCCACCCCGATGATGCGCGCCACGCGGCGGACATCGGCTGCACCGGCATCGTGCTTTCCAACCATGGCGGGCGGCAACTTGACGGCTCGCGCACCGGGTTCGAGGCGCTGGACGAGGTGGTGCAGGCCGCAGGCGACCGGCTGGATGTGATGATCGACGGCGGCATCCAGCGCGGCACCCATGTGCTGAAGGCGCTCAGCCTCGGGGCCAAGGCCGTGGGCCTCGGGCGGTTCTACCTTTACGCGCTGGCCGCCGCTGGTCAGCCGGGGATCGAACGCGCCCTCACGCAGTTGAAGGCCGAACTCATCCGCGACATGCGCCTGATGGGCGCGCGTTCGGTCGCCGATCTGGGCCGCGAGAACCTGCGCTTTCACGACTGACCGCCGCTGAAATAATCGGCACAATGCCGCGCCTTGCCACTTTAACAGGCAAGACGCGGGCACCCTGCCCGCCCTCGCCTCCCCGCGCTGGACTTGACGCTCGCGCGGGGCGCAAATCGGCCCACCCAACGCGATGCGCCGATGCCTGCTTCCAGATCGGAAGAGCGTCGTGTAGGGAAAGAGTGTAGATCTCGGTGGTCG
>CALKAA010000249.1 GCA_937983495.1 uncultured Gemmobacter sp.
GTGTGCTCTTCCGATCTGACGCAAATTCACCCGACCATCGGCGCCTTGCAGCGCGAGGGCCTGATCAATCACATTGCTGAACTGGATCAACGGCACTGCCCCACCCGCGGAAAATGCCACAGGCGACCCGCCAAGAGCCATACGCAACTGCACAGCCCCGCCGTTTGCGGGCAAAACACCACGCCAGCCGACCATTCCCTGTCTGGAGATCGGACGATTTCCCGACACGCGCGCGCCCTGTGCATCAATAAGCCGGGCAACACGAGAGGGCCAAAGCCCCGTCATAGTCAGGGTTTCCCCATTATGCGGATTAGACAGCCGAATATCCAAAGAAGCCGGTTGTCCTTCAATAGCAAGCACCAGCACCGCAGTCCCGTTCGCACCGATCACGGCAGCTTCCCGATGCCCTCCGACCCCGAGATGGAGATGAAGACCCTGCGGCAGACCAGAGGCTTGAAGACGAACCTGCCCATCAGAGATCTCATGTAAAGAGATCTTCATCGTTTCAGGCAAAACAACGTAACGGCACCTTACGAGAACTACCCCCGCGTCGTGCCATTCCGCAACGCGCCCTCCCAACAGGCCGGACACCGCTTTTGTGCGCACATGCGTGCCAAGCAGACGCATCGGGCCATCGCCTTCAACGCCCAGAAGCATCGGTGCCCCCAGAAAGGCCGCCACACCCCCGTCCACCAGGAAACCGGCAAGCGGACGTCCAAGCACAGCAAGCCTTGCCTCGGGAGCATCCGTGTCGGCGCCAGTCGTAATACGCAATTCATGCGCCCCGAAACGGACAACACCTCGGCCAGATACCGACCAAAGCGTGCCGCCAGGCGCCTTCGCGCCCATGCTGACGCTCAGATCGTCATCACGCTGGGGAAGAAAATCATCGGATGCCAGCACGAAAACTCGGCCCGCTCGTGTCTGACCCCGCCCGGAAAGCGGCACCAACACCTCGGGAAACTCCGTATCGACATCAATTGCGCGCCAAAGCGACGGAGCCTCAACCGGCGAAGGCTGCCCGGCGTCAATCACAATTCGGGCCAAAAACCGCCCATCGGCATGGGCATTCAGAAACACCGGCTCGTCAGGCGCAGCCGGTATCAGCAGTGCCCCACGCCCGGCATTGCGCACCAGCTCCCAGCCACCGTCGACCGGGATACCAAGAAAGCCCGCACCCGTATCATTTGTAAGCCGCAAGCGAAGATGGCGATCGACGCCTGCCAGAGTTGCATGCGGCAAGAACGCTCGCTCGGGGATTTCGGCCACACCCAGCCAGGAACCACCAGCCTCTTGGCGCAACTGCCTGCGAACCAGAACTGGCGTTGGCTTTTCGCGCCTCAGTTCGCTCATGAGCACCGGCCGGACCAGCGCTTCAAAAGCCTCTTGCGACAGGCGAAGGGGCAAAGCCTGGCGCCAGCCCGGGTGATTGGCATCAAGCCAGGGTTCGGCGGCTTCGACAACCATATCTCCGGGCAAGAGATTTCTGGCTGCAACAATCGCTAGGGCGAGTTCGGCCATGAGGCGGGCTTGCTCTCCCGTGCGCAAGACCTGGGGCAAATCATCAACCAGCCTCAAGGCTGCCGTATCGGCAATCGACACCCCGAGAGCC
Source organism: uncultured Gemmobacter sp. (assembly GCA_937983495.1). Taxonomy (GTDB): domain Bacteria; phylum Pseudomonadota; class Alphaproteobacteria; order Rhodobacterales; family Rhodobacteraceae; genus Gemmobacter. The sequence goes on from CALKAA010000249.1 coordinate 1,613, forward strand.
CCCTCGGCCTCGATGGCGGACACGAGACCCAACAACGCACCACGATACCTCGGCGCATTTGCAAGTGCGAGATCGGGCAATCCTCCCTCAGCCAGCAAAGTGTATAGAAATTCCCGGTGCCCGTGGTCACTTTTCCGCAGCTTACGCCCCCAAGCATCAAGGCCACGGCTCGTCAACTCGATTGCGGCAGGTCGATCATAGTCAAGAGTGATACCTTCAAACACGAACTCCCAAGTCAGTTGTCCGCCACGAAAACCTGTCCGGATGTGCTCTGCCGCCCAGAGCACAAACCCTTGCGCGGTAGAAGGCGTAAGTCCGCCCATAGCGATCCGCATACGCAAAAAAGAACTCAGATTCTCTCGTTCGGCATCGGTAACGCCATAGGCATAAAGTGGGCGCCCATCAGGATGTTGCAGCCCGTTCCGAGCAAGAATTGACTGAACAATCTTCATAGAAAGGCTCCGAGCATCAAATCAGCACGAGGAAGGGTAAAAGCGTCCGCAGTCATCAAACCTTGACGTAAGTCACATAAAAACTGCGGATCATGCGGTGATCTTGCATACGCTCACCCAGAGAGAACCCGTTCAGTTTGCGCGGTGTCGGCTGGAAGATATCGAGGCCACGATCCAGAACCATCTTCCACCCGGTATCCGTAGTGATATCGCGCGCATGCAGCGCCCCTGTGCCATCAAACGCCCAGGTGAAATCCACCCCGGTTCCGGAGCAGGCCTCGGCGATACCATCAAGGCATTCACGCTGCTCCTGAATATTCCCGTCATCCGGCGCTGTGACCAGATGCACCGCCACCTGATCCTCGGGGGCTTTGCGGCGGATCAGCATTTCGATCAGTTCCATCACATTCCGGGCCTGATGGAACTTGCGGATGTAGGGGTCGGTGATGGTGATCTTGTTCGCGCCATCCGTCCAAGGCCCGAAAATCTTGTCGAAGCTGATCCCCTTGCGATTTTCCGTGAACACCACATGGCCCGCTTTGGGAGCGAAGGCTGCGGGCGCAGCAGCACCCGGCGCCGAAACTGTCGGGGCAGCGATCGGGGTCTCTGTAGCGGGCTCGGCCTCTTCGATCACGCTCCCTTCACCCACCGACCGCCGATGGTAGAACTGAGGGAACTCCTCCTCTTCGAGCGTGGTGACCGCCCGTTTTGACCCGTCTTGCGTAACGTAATGGAAATCGGCCGCATCAAACGTGCTGTCGATGCGCAAGAGCTGGTCCTTCACCCGCTTGCGACATTCGATAGCAAGGCGCAGCAACTCTTCGACCTCGGCCTCTGTCTCGCCTCCGTTGGGGAAGATCAGCTTCAGAAGGCCCGACATCGTCTTGTTGATCGCCGCCCGGTCGCGGATGTGGGTCTGAACCGGCACTGTGAAATAGCGATCCGGGCGGTTCGAGAAATCTTCCGCCCGCAGATGCCGTAAGATCTCGGCCAGGTAATCGACGATAAAGCCGTAGCCCGAGGTGAACATCTCGCCCCGGATAATGTCGACCTCCCACCCCGGCAGATAGGCATGCAGGCGGTCGATGAAGGCCGGGTCATGGAACTGGGGGGGCAGGGCCTCAAACAAGTCGCTGTTTTTCAGCATCCACGGCACATTGTGATCGGTGTTGCCGACAAAAGCAAAGCTCGCCTCGGCCCCCATCGGGTTCACGCC
>CALKAA010000250.1 GCA_937983495.1 uncultured Gemmobacter sp.
AATATCCCGGGGGTCCGGGGGCAGCGCCCCCGGCCACGGGCACCACCAGGAGATTAAAATGGCAGAATTCGATGTGATCGTGATCGGCGGCGGCCCCGGCGGCTATGTCTGCGCCATCCGCTGCGCCCAGTTGGGCCTGAAAACCGCCTGTGTCGAAGGGCGCGAGACGCTGGGCGGTACCTGCCTCAATGTCGGCTGCATCCCCTCGAAGGCGCTGCTGAATGCCACACATCACCTGCACGAAGTTCATGAGAATTTTGAGAAGATGGGCCTGATGGGCGGCGCCCCGACGGTCGATTGGGGCAAGATGCAGGCCTATAAGCAGGATGTGGTGACCGGCAATACCAAAGGCATCGAATTCCTGTTCAAGAAGAACAAGGTCACCTGGCTGAAGGGCTGGGGCTCGATCCCGGCGGCCGGTCAGGTGAAGGTCGGCGATGAGACCCACAGCGCCAAGCACATCGTCATCGCCACCGGGTCGGAGCCCGCCAGCCTGCCGGGCGTGACGGTGGATGAGGAGGTCGTGGTGACCTCGACCGGTGCCCTGTCCTTGGGCAAGATCCCGAAATCCATGGTGGTGATCGGTGCCGGTGTGATCGGTCTGGAGATGGGCTCGGTCTATGCCCGCCTCGGCACCGAGGTCACGGTGGTCGAATATCTGGACGCCATCACCCCCGGCATGGATGCCGAAGTGGCCAAGGCCTTCCAGAAACTGCTGGCCAAGCAAGGTCTCAAATTCGTGCTGGGCGCTGCCGTGCAGGGCACTGAGCGCACCGCGAATGGTGCGAAAGTGTCCTATAAGCTGCGCAAGGATGACAGCGCGCATGAGATCGAGGCCGAGGCCGTTCTGCTGGCCACGGGGCGGCGACCCTATACGGCGGGCCTTGGCCTGGCCGAGGCAGGCGTGGAGATGGAGCCGCGTGGGCAAGTCAAGATCGACGGCCATTTCCAGACCAATGTGAAAGGCATCTATGCGATCGGCGACGCCGTGGTCGGCCCGATGCTGGCGCACAAGGCCGAGGATGAGGGCATGGCGGTGGCCGAGGTCATCGCCGGCAAGCATGGTCATGTGAATTATGACGTGATCCCCGGCGTGATCTACACCACCCCCGAAGTCGCCTCCGTGGGCAAGACCGAGGAACAGCTTAAGGCCGAGGGCCGCGCTTACAAGGTGGGCAAGTTCCCCTTCATGGGCAATGCCCGCGCCAAAGCCGTGTTCCAGGGCGATGGTTTCGTCAAGCTGATCGCCGACAAGGCAACCGATCGGATTCTGGGCTGCCACATCATCGGGCCGGGCGCAGGCGACCTGATCCACGAGGTTTGCGTGGCGATGGAATTTGGCGCCTCGGCGCAAGATCTCGCGCTGACCTGCCACGCCCACCCGACTTATTCCGAAGCGGTGCGCGAAGCGGCGCTGGCCTGTGGTGACGGCGCGATCCACGCTTGATCGCCTTGCTATTAAGCGGAAACGCCCCGGTCTGCTGACCGGGGCGTTGCTGTTTGGGTCTCGGCCCTGGCCTTGCGGCCCGGACCTCGGAAGGGCCTCCGGCGGGGATATTGGGGCCAAGGTGAATGGGCCCCTTTCATCTTGGCCCAAATATCCCGCGGGGTCCGGGGGCGCGCAGCCCCCGGCGGTTGGGTCACTCGGCGGCGATGGGGGTAGGGTCCACCAGTGCCACAATGTCCAGCATGATGCGGTTCAGCTCGAAATCCTTGGGCGTATAGACGGCGGCGACACCCATGGCGCGCAGCTGGTCGGCGTCGTCTTCCGGGATGATCCCGCCGACCACCACGGGGATATGGCCCAGATCGGCGGCGCGCAGGCGCTCCAGCGTTTCCGCGATCAGCGGCAGGTGGCTGCCGGAGAGGATCGACAGGCCCACCACATGCGCGCCCTGCTCGGCGGCGGCGCTGACGATTTCGGCAGGGGTCAGGCGGATGCCTTCATAGTGAATATCCATGCCGCAATCGCGGGCGCGGGCGGCGATCTGTTCGGCACCGTTGGAATGGCCGTCCAGCCCCGGCTTGCCGACAAGGAATTTCAACTGCCGCCCCAGTTTGGACGAGACGGCAGAGACCGCCTCACGGATCGGGTCCAGCCCCTCGGTGCGGTTGGAGCGGGATTTGGACACGCCGGTCGGGCCGCGATACTGGCCGAAAGCCGCGCGCACGGTGGCCCCCCATTCGCCGGTGGTGGCCCCCGCCTTGGCGGCGGCGATGGAGGCGGGCATGATATTCTCGCCGCTGGCGCAGGCGGCGCGCAGGGTCTCCAGCGCATGAGCCACGGCACCTGCATCGCGGCTGGCGCGCCAGGCGGTCAGACGGGCAATCTGGTCTGCCTCGGCTTCCGGGTCGGCCTGCATGATCGCCCCATCGCCAGCGGTGAGCGGTGAGGGGGCGGCTTCCGTCCAGCGGTTCACCCCGACGACGGTGGTTTCCTTGGCTTCGATCCGGGCGATGCGCTCGGCATTCGCCTCAACCAACCGGCCCTTCATATAGTCGATGGCAGCCACGGCGCCGCCCATGCCGTCGATCTGCGCCAACTCCTCACGCGCGCCCTGTTTCAGGGCCGCCACCTTGCGATCAATGGCCGGGTTGCCGTCAAACAGGTCATCATATTCCAGCAGGTCGGTCTCATAGGCCAGGATCTGCTGCATGCGCAGCGACCATTGCTGATCCCAGGGGCGCGGCAGGCCGAGCGCCTCGTTCCAGGCGGGCAATTGCACGGCGCGGGCGCGGGCCTTCTTGGAGAGCGTGACCGCAAGCATCTCGATCAGGATGCGGTAGACGTTGTTCTCGGGTTGCTGTTCGGTGAGCCCGAGGCTGTTGACCTGCACGCCATAGCGGAAGCGGCGATACTTGGCGTCGGTGATGCCGTAGCGGTCCAGCAGGATCTCGTCCCACAGATCGACAAAGGCACGCATCTTGCACAGCTCGGTCACGAAGCGGATGCCGGCATTTACAAAAAACGATATGCGGCCCACCATATTGGGGAAGTCTGCGGCGGAAACTTTCCCTTTCAGATCATCCAGCACGGCGCAGGCGGTGGCGAGGGCAAAGGCCAGCTCTTGCTCGGGCGTCGCGCCTGCCTCTTGCAGGTGATAGGAACACACGTTCATCGGGTTCCATTTCGGCAGGTGTTTCTGCGTATAGGCCGCCACATCGGTGATCATCCGCAGCGAGGGTTTCGGCGGGCAGATATAGGTCCCGCGCGAGAGATACTCCTTGATCAGGTCGTTCTGCACCGTGCCTTGCAGCTTGGACACATCGGCACCCTGTTCCTCGGCCACGGCGATATAGAGCGCCAGCAGCCAGGGCGCGGTGGCGTTGATCGTCATCGAGGTGTTCATCTGCTCCAGCGGGATCGCGTCAAACAGCGCCCGCATGTCGCCCAGATGGTTCACCGGCACGCCGACCTTGCCGACCTCGCCGCGCGCCAACTCATGATCGCTGTCATAGCCGGTCTGGGTCGGCAGGTCGAAGGCCACAGAAAGCCCAGTCTGGCCCTTGGCCAGATTGGTGCGATACAGCGCGTTGGAGGCCTTGGCCGTGGAATGGCCCGCATAGGTGCGGAACAGCCAAGGGGCATCCTTTTGGGGGGCATCCTTCTGGGGCAGGTCTTTCTCGGCTTGGGTCATCTGGGCCTCGCAGCGGAATCGGATTGGCAAGATTATTGCTTGATTGAACTTATGCCCGCAAGAATGTGGCGCTGTCAATTCGCCGCAATGCGGCGAAGCCTCTGCGGCATGGGCTTAGGTTGCAGGGCAAAGTGGGCTGCCCTAATGTCATGCCATGACAACCATGGTTGAACTCCCTCTCTGGCTGGTGGTGCTGGCGCTGATCCTCGCCGCGATTGCGGCGCTGGAACGCGTCCTGATGCCCTCGGCGCGCTGGTTCTTGCGACGGCGGGCAGAGCGGTTGGTGGGGCGGCTCAATACCCATCTGTCGCGCCCGATCCGGCCCTTCCGCCTGATGGCACGGGCGGATCGCATTGTGCAACTGACCTATGACCGCGAGGTGGTGGCCGCCGCCATGGCCCATGCGGCCGAGACCGGCACGCCAGAACCAGTGGTGTTTCAGCAGGTGCGCAAGGCGGCAGCCGAGATCGTGCCGGGCTTTTCCGCCATTGTCTATTTCAGCATCGCCACGCGTCTGGCGCGCTGGCTTAGCCGGGCGCTGTATACGGTTCGGGTGGGGCGGGTGGATGCCGCGCTGGCCCAGATCCCGCCCGAGGCAACGGTGGTTTTCGTGATGAACCACCGCAGCAATATGGATTATGTGCTGGTCACCTGGCTGGTCGCCACGCGGGCCACGCTCAGCTACGCCGTGGGCGAATGGGCGCGGGTCTGGCCCTTGTCGGCGATGATCCGGGCGATGGGGGCATTCTTCGTGCGGCGTGGGTCGGGTGATGCGCTTTATCGCCGGGTTCTGGCGCGCTATGTCCAGACGATCAGCGCCGAAGGCGTGACGCAGGCGGTGTTCCCGGAGGGCGGGTTGAGCCTCAATGGCCAGGTGGGGCCGGCCAAGCTGGGGCTTCTGAGCTATATCTTGCAGGGCTATGAGGCCGGGCACCGCGATATTGTCTTTGTGCCGGTGGGCATCGCCTATGATCGCGTGCTGGAGGATAATGTGCTGGTCGAGGCCGCCCGCAAGGGGGAGCGCAAGTTTCGCGGCACGGTCTGGAATGGCTTTGGCTTTGCGCTGCGGATGATCCGGCGCAAGATGCAGGGGCGCTATACTGGCTTTGGCATGGCGGCGGTCAGTTTCGGGGCGCCGGTCTCGCTGGCCGATTGGCTGACCCGGCATGAGGCGGATGCGTCCACCCTGGGGGCTGCGCTCATGGCGCGGGTGGCGGAGGTGGTGCCCGCCTTGCCAGTGCCTCTGGTGGCTTGCGCTTTGCGCAGCGGTGCGCGGGATCGGGCTGCGGTCACGGCCATGGTGACCGATCTCTCCAGCCAGCTTGCGGCGCGGGGTATTCCGGTGGAACTGCCCGAGGGCGGTGTTGAGGTCGCCGTCAATGACGCCTTGTCACAACTGCTGGCCCGGCGCATCGTCGTGGAGTTGAACGGGCTTCAGGTCGCCGAGGGCAAGGCCGATCTTCTGGCCTTTCAGGCCGGGCCAGTGGAGCAGCACCTGCGCCCGATGGCCTGACCTGCGGCAGAAACGTCACTGTCCTGTCACGCTGACTTGCGATATGCTGCGACGCAGCAACCGCGAAAGGGGCCGCTATGGGCAAGGTTATCACCGTGGCGCAGCAAAAGGGGGGGGCGGGCAAGACCACGCTTGCGGTGACGCTGGCCGGGGCTTTTGTGGCCCGGGGGCTCAGTGTTGCGCTGCTGGACAGTGACCCGCAGGGCACATTGGGCCGCTGGTTCATGGCACGGGTAGAGGCACGCGGTGTGGCGGATATGGAATTCTCTACCGCCTCGGCCTGGGGCGTCAGCTATGAAATCCGCAAGCTGCGCGAGCGGTTTGATATCGTGATCCTCGACACGCCGCCCAAGGCTGATGCCGATTTGCGCCCGGCGCTGCGCGAGGCTGATCTGGTGTTGGTGCCGGTCACTGGCAGCCATGCCGATCTGTGGGCCACCGATGGGGTGCTGGATCTGGTGGCGCGTGAGAGCGGCCGGGCGATGATCGTGCTGAACCGCATGAGCGGCGGCACCCGGCTGGCCGAGGAAGTGGCCGAGGCGGCGGGCGCTTTGGCCCGGGTGGCCGAAACCCGCCTTGGTGCTCGCGTCGCCTATGCGCAGACACTGGGGCAGGGGGCAACGGTGCTGGACACCCGCGGGGCCGCCGCCTCTGAGGCCCGCGCCTTGGCAGGCGAGGTTCTGGCGGCCCTGCGATAGCCCTTAAAACACGTCAAACACATAAAGCAGGATGATCACCGGGATCGGAATGCCGATCAGCCATGCGAGCACGCCTTTCATGGGAACCTCCATAGATGTTGCTGTCGCGGCAACGCGATGGGGCGGGCTTCGGTTCCCTAAAAAGGAATTACATCGTCGATCTCTTGGCAAAGTGAGTCAAATAAGGTGCTAAATGGTACACCTTTGGCCCTAAGGGCAATCGTCACTCTGTCGTTTTCCGATTGCATTATGTTCGCCCTTGGAGATGCGTGGGCCCATCGTATCAAAAATGAATCCAATCCAGACGATACATCGGAACTTGGAAAACCCCGGGTCTCAATTATCATTTCTTCTTTTGATATTTTTATAACTCTAATTGAGGAGTTTTTGGTGTGTCGGCCATTGAAAACTGGTAGTGTTGTGGCAAATCCGAGTGAAGCTTCAGGGCTAAATATTCCACCGTGAGAGATCATTCGCCGTTCTAATGCATCAAGCCTCTCAAGTATAACGTCGCCTATCGGCGCATCTTTGTTTTCAACGACTGGAATGTGGAACGGTCCAAGTTGACCTATAAAACTATTCTCTGTTGAGTGTGACACTGTTTTTTGAATTGCATCAATCAGTTGGGCCTTGAATGCTTCCATCGCTGGATGCCTTAGGTCTCGTGGATATTCGATATAACGATTAGGACCGGTGTCAAAGGGATATGCCGTTCTGTCGTCTTTAACAATAACTGTAGGCTTTTGCGTTGCCATCCGAATTCCAAGTTCGAAGAATACATTAGGATTCCTCCCGCTCACATCGCATACAATGATATCATCATTGTATATATTGCCGATGATCTCTTTGTGGATGAGGTTGCTCTCAAAAGTGTCGCTAACCAAGCGAGCTGTGAAGCCAGCCTGCGTAGCGGCAGCTTCGATAATCCTCAGTACATCAGCCCAATGATGTGGTGGGCGACCATCGCACTCAGAAATGGGCATGACTATCCCACAAACCTTTTTGACTACCTTTGTGTCAGTCATGCCCAAATCCTGCTTTACATGTTTGCCTTGAGTTAGTCTTATCGTGCAAACCGCTTGTACTTCACCCGCTTCGGGTTCACCGAATCCGGGCCAAGGCGGCGGATCTTGTCTTGCTCATAGGCTTCGAAGTTGCCCTCGAACCATTCCACATGCGCATCGCCTTCGAAGGCGAGGATATGGGTGCAAAGGCGGTCCAGGAAGAAGCGGTCGTGGCTGATGATGATGGCGCAGCCCGCGAAATCTTCGATCGCGGCTTCCAGCGCTTGCAGGGTCTCCACGTCCAGATCGTTGGTCGGTTCGTCGAGCAACAGCACGTTACCGCCCGATTTGAGCAGCTTGGCCATGTGAACACGGTTGCGTTCGCCGCCCGACAGCAGGCCCACTTTCTTCTGTTGATCGGTGCCCTTGAAGTTGAAGGCACCGGTATAGACGCGGCTGTTCATCTGCATGTCGCCCAGATGGATCACCTCGGCCCCGCCCGAAACCTCTTCCCAGACGGTCTTGTTGGGGTCCAGCGCGTCGCGCGACTGGTCCACATAGGCCAGTTGCACGGTGTTACCCAGCGTGATGGTGCCTTCATCGGGCTGCTCTTGCCCGGTGATCATGCGGAACAGGGTCGATTTCCCGGCACCGTTCGGGCCGATGACGCCGACAATAGCGCCCGGCGGCACGGTAAAGCTCAGGTCTTCGATCAGCAGGCGGTCGCCCATGGCCTTTTTCAGGCCTTCGACCTCAATCACCTTGTTGCCCAGACGCTCGCCGTTGGGGATGATGATCTGCGCCGTGGTGGCGCGCTCCATGACCGTCTGGCTGGCCATTTCGTTATAGCGCGCCAGACGCGCCTTGCCCTTGGATTGCCGGGCCTTGGCGCCCGAGCGGATCCATTCCAGTTCCTTTTCAAGGGCTTTCTGCTTGGATTTGTCCTCGCGGGCCTCCTGCGCCATGCGCTTGGCCTTCTGGTCCAGCCAGGCCGAATAGTTGCCCTCATAGGGGATGCCGCGGCCGCGGTCGAGTTCCAGAATCCAGCCGGTGATGTCATCCAGGAAGTAGCGGTCGTGGGTGACGATCAGGATGGTGCCCTTGTAGTCGATCAGGTGCTTTTGCAGCCAGGCGATCGATTCCGCGTCCAGGTGGTTGGTCGGTTCGTCGAGCAGCAGCATGTCGGGCTTTTCGAGCAGCAGCTTGCACAGCGCGACGCGGCGACGCTCACCGCCCGACAGGGTGGTCACGTCGGAATCGTCGGGCGGGCAGCGCAGCGCGTCCATGGCGACGCCCACGGTGGCTTCCAACTCCCACAGATTGCCCGCGTCGATCTGGTCTTGCAGCGCAGCCATCTCGTCGGCGGTCTCGTCCGAGTAGTTCATCGCCAGTTCGTTATAGCGGTCGAGGATCGCCTGCTGCTCGGCCACGCCCAGCATGACGTTTTCCTTGGCGGTCAGGTTCGGGTCCAGATAAGGCTCCTGCGCGAGGTAGCCGACCTTGGCCCCCTTGGCGGCCCAGGCCTCGCCCTTGAAGTCCTTGTCCATGCCCGCCATGATCTTCAGCAGCGTGGATTTACCCGCGCCGTTGACGCCGACGACACCGATCTTCACGCCGGGCAGGAAGTTCAGGTGGATGTTCTCAAAGCAGGTCTTGCCACCGGGATAGGTCTTGGAAACGCCTTCCATGTGATAGACGTATTGATACGAGGCCATGCGCGATCTCCGGCGAATATGTGTCCTTGGGTTGCCGCGTATGTAGCGGATCAACGCAGAAAGGGCAACGCGGGCGCGGCGTGCCCTGCCTTGGCAGATTACTGCACCCCGGCGGATGCCCTCAGAACAAACTCCCCTGTCCCTGCGGGCCGCTGGGGGCTTTGCGGGGTTTGGGTTTTTCGGGTGTGTCGGGGGTGGTGAGCGGCTGCACCTGCACGCGGCCATCGGCGAACTGGATTTCCAGCGTGGGGGCTTTTTGGGCGGTGGGGGCAGAGGTCACCAGGGTCGCGCCCGCCCGCACTACGGCATAGCCGCGTTGCAGGGTTTGTTCATAGCCCAGCGACAGGCGCATGCGCTCCTGCGCGGACAGCCGTTCTGACAGGTGGGTGAGCCGCAGGGTCTGGGCGCGGTCCATCCGATCGGCGAGGCTTTGCAGCCGCGCGCGCTTGTCGGTGATGTCGCGCGCAGCGCCCCCCAGCAGCCGCGCCAAGGCAGGGGCAAG
>CALKAA010000251.1 GCA_937983495.1 uncultured Gemmobacter sp.
CGGTGCGCCCGAACTGGCTGAACTGGCCGGGCTGGATGACACCGCCTTTCGGGCGCGCTTTGCCGGCAGCCCGATCAAACGCATCGGGCGCGACCGCTTTATCCGTAATGTGCTGTATGCCATCGGCAATTCTGGCATGCCTGCCCTGCGCGCCAGCGCCGAGCCGCTGCGCCACGACCCCGACCCGACGGTGGCCGAGGCCGCGCTTTGGGCCATCGCCCGCCTATCCTGACAGCGCCCTCTTGGGATAAGGCCGATTCGGCCCTATCTTGAAGGCAGCAAAGAGGGAGGCTCTCATGACCCGACATCTGGCCGACAAGCGCAAACTCAGCACCGGTGCCCGCCTGCGCGCGTTTTTGCGCCTCGCCCGGCCCGAAGGGCAAATCTGGCAAACGGTCTGGCGCCAGCCCGTGCCGGTGCCCGCCAGCAACCGCCGCACGGTGGAGTTCCTGCGCATCGCGCGGGGCCGTCAGGTCTGATCAGGACTGGATCGCCCGCAACCGGCTGCGCAGCGCCACCACATCCTCCAGCAGCGCCATCAACTCGGGATGCGGCGTGCCGATTTCCTCGACCAGGCAGCTTGTGACCTGCACCGCGGCGGGCCGCAGGCCTTCAGCCTTGTCTGTCAGCGCCAGAATCACCTGCCGCTCGTCTTGCGGATCGCGCCGCCGCGTCACCAGCCCGGCCCCCTCCATACGTTTCAGCATGGGGGTCAGAGTATTGCTTTCCAGTTGCAGGGCGGCGGCCAGCCGTGACATCGGCATTTCTGGCTGTTCCCAAAGCTGGGTCAGCACCAGAAATTGCGGATAAGTCAGGCCCAGTTCATCCAGCATGGGCTTGTAAGCCGCCTGCATGGCATGATTGGCCGAGTAAAGCGCAAAGCAAAGCATCTGCGAGAGGGGGACAGGCTGTGTCATACCCCCTCATGTAAATCGTGCGCGATTAAATCGCAAGAGATTGACTCTCTGGCGCGCCGGGTGTAGGAGTCGGGCATTAATTCAATCGGATTGATTAATGGGGGTGAGGCAAATGATGTATCAAACGATTGCCAAGGCGCAGGGGGGCGGGCGCAAGGGCCGGACAGAGCTTCTGGATGGGGGGCTTTACCTCTCGATGGATGTGCCGGCCGAGATGGGCGGCGAGGGCAATGGCAGCAATCCCGAACAGCTTTTCGCGCTGGGCTATGCGGCCTGCTATCTCGGGGCGCTGCGTTTTGTCGCCGGGGCTGAGAAACTCGGGGTCGTTCCCGCCGATGCCAGCGTCACGGCCGAGGTCGGTATCGGCCCGCGCGCCGAGGGCGGCTTTGGCATTTCCGCTACGCTGCGGGTGCGTCTGCCCGGTCTGGATTTCGAAAGTGCGCATCGCATCGCCGAACGTGGCCATTTCATCTGCCCCTATTCCAACGCGATCAAGGGCAATGTGCATGTCGTGACCATCCTCGAATGATGGACTTGGGCACCGCCTTGCGCTAGGCAGGCGGCGTCATGACCCAGCAAAACACTCAGACACCCAGACGGCATCTGTTCCGGCTTGATGGCTGGAGCCTGATGGCCGGGCTGATCGCCCTGCTGGTGCTGGCCCCCATTGTCTCGGTGGTCTGGATCGCTTTTCACCCGACCGAGAATATCTGGCCCCATCTCCTGGCCACTGTCATGCCGCGCTATATGGCGGCCACGCTGACCATGATGCTGGGCGTGGGGGTGATCACCGCCGCTGTCGGCACGGGGGCTGCCTGGCTGGTGACGCTCTACCGCTTTCCGGGGTCGGGCTGGCTCACCTGGGCGCTTTTGTTCCCGCTTGCGGTGCCGGCCTATGTCGGGGCCTATGCGCTGGTCGATTTCTTCGATTATTCCGGTGCCTTGCAGGTCGCGCTGCGGGGTTTGACCGGCTGGCAAAGCCCGGGGGAGTATTGGTTCCCCAGGGTGCGCTCGCAAGGCGCGGCTATCGTGGTGCTGTCCGCAGCCCTTTACCCTTACGTCTATCTGCTGGCGCGGCAGGCCTTCCGCGAGCAATCGGGCGGCTCCTATGAGGTCGCGCGCGCACTGGGGGCCGGGCCATGGGGCGTGTTCTGGCGCGTGGGCCTGCCGCTGGCGCGGCCCTCCATCGCCGCCGGGGTCGCCTTGGCGCTGATGGAGACCGTGGCCGATTATGGCACCGTCACCCATTTCGGCGTGCAGACGCTGACAACGGGCATTTTCACCACATGGCTGACCGCTGGCAATGCCGGGGGGGCGGCGCAGATCGCGGGCGTGTCGCTCTCGATGATCGTGCTGCTGCTGGCGGTCGAACGCTTTGGCCGCCGCCGCGCGCGCTTTCACGGCTCGGCCCGGCAGATGCGACCGGTGGTGGCGCAGCCCCTGCGCGGCTGGCGCGGCGCGCTGGCCTTTGCTGCCTGTGCCATGCCTTTTGCCGTGGGCTTTGTGCTGCCGGTTGGCGTGATGCTCTCCCATGCGCTGCGCAAGCCCGAAGCCTGGATCGAGCCGGGCCTCCTGCGCGCGCTTTGGGCCACGCTCACCGTAGGAGGATCGGCGGCGGTGCTGACGGTCGCGGCGGCGGTGGTCTTTGTCTATGGGCTGCGTATGGCCGGGCGGGGCCTGCCGCGTTGGATCTTGCCCGCCACGGCGTTGGGCTATGCCGCGCCGGGGGCGGTGCTGGCGCTAGGCATTCTGGTGCCGTTGGCCGCCCTCGATCACCACCTGGCCGATGCCGTGCTGGCGCTGACCGGGCATGACCCCGGCCTTCTGCTCACTGGCACTTCTGCCGCCATCGTTCTGGCCTTCTGCCTGCGGTTTTTCGGCATTGCCCAAGGCGCGGTGGATGCCGCCTTTGGCCGCATCTCGCCCAACCTGCCGCTGGCTGCCCGCGCTCTGGGCCGTCCCTCCGGCGCGGTTCTGCGCGAGATTTACCTGCCGCTGATGCGCGGCTCGGTCGGCATGGCGCTGCTGGTGGTCTTTGTCGATTGCGTGAAGGAACTGCCCGCCACCCTGCTGCTGCGCCCTTTCAATTTCAACACCCTCGCCACCCGCACGCAAGAACTCGCCAGCCTCGAAAAACTGGGCGAAGCCGCGCCCGCGGCGCTGCTGGTCATGGCCGTCGGGCTGGTGGCCGTGATCGGCATGGCCCGGGTCGAGGCGCGGCGATAAGGGCAGCGCCAGACGCATCGCCCAGCGTTTTCATGATCCGATCGTATCAATCCGAAGGGTGTTCGTTGCCATGGCAGGCTTTGCTTCTTACTGAATTTTCAGGGCAGGTATGTTGGTTGAGACGAATGCAGCAAAGGATGACTTTCTGCCGGCAGGGTCTGCACTCTGGCCGCCAGCAGGGCTTGAAACCCTGCCAGCCCAGCCATGATCCCCATGGTTCGCGGCTTGGCGCAAGCCGCCTGCGCGCAGCGCTGACAAGGCACCGGGACAAGGCACCGGATCGTCGGTGTTCGTGACGGCGCGGCATGACGGACATCGCCTTCCCCCGCGCAACATCCTGAAGAGAAAAGCCCATGGCAAGAGACGCGATCTGTATCGACAAGGTATCGGCAAAGCGGCTTCTTCTTGATGCCATTGCAACTGGGGATCATGCCGCCTGGCTCTGGATCATGTCAGAGTTTGGCGATGACCACCGGCCTGTCATCTCTCTGTCCGGCCATGAACCGGATGCGATGGATCGCATTCTGTCTTTCTGCGCCGATCATCACCTGCTGACCGAAAAAGAGATTGTCGATTTCGCCGTCTGGAACACGCGCCAGAAACTGCGTGGCGGGCAGGGGCGGCCAATCCAACCCGCAAAGGGCCAGATGCCGCCGCTGACTGTGGTTTAGGCGATACGTCGCTTGAACCTCTGGCGGTGACGGGTCGCCAAGCCTGGGGCAGATCTTGTGATGGCGTGCAGGCTGTCCTAACGTCGCCTGATCGTCAGGAGTCAGTTTCATGAAATTTTTCAGAAATATGTTCGGCCGCAAAACCCCCGAAACCCAATCGGTGATCCTTCTGCGACAGGTGCCGATCCGCTTTGAGGAACCGGTCCGTTCCTGGCTCGGCGGGCTGCCGCAGATGCCGGAAAACATCATCTGGCCCCGGACCGAGGACGGTGCGCCGTTGCAGTTTGTGGCGCAGGTCTGTTGTGCCGATCTGCCAGGCGCGATCTGGGCGGGGCTCGGGCCACGGACGGGCTGGCTTCTGCTCTTTGTCGACGGGTATTCGATGGAGGATCAGAGCCACGGCGGCAATGTGCAGGTGCTGCATGTTCAGAACCTCGGGCCAGAACGTGAGCCGCCGGAGGATATGGGCACCTATCGCCACGCGATGAATGATTACATCGACTATCACACCCCGATCATCCGCCCCGGCATTCCGAAGATGTGGCGGCGCTGGCCGGTGGATATTGTCGTGCAGGACGTGCCGCCGCCATTCCAGGAAGACGGCGAGACGATCTGGGCACCGAAGCCGGTGGATGCCGAGGCGCTGTATGGCGGGGCGGCGGTGAACCGGTCCTATCTGCGCCTGACCGTGGGGGAGAGCACGCGCCCCCTGACCTGGCGGGGGGTCTTGCATCTGCTGGACGGTCTGGTGAATGGCATGGACTCGGATCTGCGTCGGGCGCGGACTGCACCGGCGCAGGGCGCAGCCCCGGACTTGCCGGAGGGCTTTGTTGCAAACGCCGTCGCCGCGGCAAGGCTCACGCGCGAGCAGGCCGCCGAAGACATCCGCCAAACCGAAGCGCAGATGGAGGAGATACGCGCGCAGCAACCGGCCGACATGGCCAGGATACTGGCAGGCAAGCAGGACTGGATTTCGCAGCAACAGCAGTCCATCGCCTTTAACGACAAACGCCTGGCGGATATAGAGGCCTATACCGGGCCGGGTGGCGATGCGTTGCTCGCTGCCGAGGTGGCGCGGTTCGCCGAAGCGCAGCGCCTCTGGCTGCTGGCGCTTCCGGAGAAGATCGCTGCGCTGCGCACGGAAATCCTGTCCCGCGATCTGGACGCGGCCTTGCCGGGTGACGCGTGGGAGCGCATCCGCTCGCGGCTGACGGCAGAGCGCACGGTGAGTTGGTATCTGGATATCAGGGGGAAATCGGCGCGCAAACTTGAAGACGATCTGCTGTCCAGATACCCGCGAGCAATGGAATTTGCGCTGCGGGAGGATGTGCTGGACCTTTACACCCGCGATGCGGCGGGGCGTGCCATGATCCCGCCGGAACTGCTGGCAGAGCTGGAGCCCCTGGTCCGCGACATCGGCTGCGGGACGGCGCCGCACCGGATGGGCGGGCCGCATGATGTCGTGCAGAGCATGGACGAGCCAGGGGATATGAAGCTGCTGTTCCAGATATTCTCGGATTACCCGATGGGCTGGATGTGGGCCGATGTGGGAGGCTTGTTCGTCCAGATCAGAAGTGACGACCTGCGCGCGGGGCGGTTCGACCAGATCAAAGCCTGGATGGATGGGGGCTGATCACCTCGGTGGCGCCCCGTCTGGTTCGCCAGCATCCGTTCGGGCGCTGCATGGCGCGCACATGCCAGCCTGATGGCCCCCCCTCAAGCGGGCCATTCCCGCTGTCGCCTTGCGCTGAACTGACACCATGCACCCCGTTCAGGCAGCGCAGGCAGACCGGCAGCGCAGGCAGACCGGCAGCGCAGGCCGATGATGGTCAGGCCCCGACCGGCTGCACCCGAAGCCGCGCCTCGAAGGCCAGAAACTGCCCGTCGGCATTGCCCAGATGATCGCCAAGGATTTTTGAATCAAAGCCCAGAATACTGCCAAGACGCATCAGGGACTTCGGCCCAAGGCACAGCAGCCGCTCTGCCCCTTGCGCCACCAGGTGATCCCTCACCGCGCCAATCAGCAGCTTCAGCGCGGCCATCGAACGGTCCAGCGTGAACACGCGGGTCATTTCCCACGAGGCGCTGTCTGTCGGGGGCGCGCTGTGACACAGGCCTTTGGGTAGGTCGATCAGCCCCAGATAAGCGTCACGAATCATGTAGGAATAGACATGCTTGCCCTGGCCGATCCGGCTGTCGCAGCGCAGCAACCGCGCCCCCGCAATCACCTTCCCGCCGTCATGCACGATCACATAGGTGGCGGCCCCGAAGACATCATATTGATCATATTCAATACCTTCGCATGTGTTGAGCCCCCAGCCCTTCTGCTCGATGAACACCCGACGCCGTTCCGCAAGACATTGATTGACGAGAGGCCAAAGCTCGAAGTTCAGCCCAGAAGAAACGACCACAGCGTCCATAACAACCCCCGATTGATTTTTGAGGGAGAGGTGACACAGCTTTAACGACTCGTCTATAGGTGTGATCCGTTCCGTGACCTGGGTTGCACATGATGCCTTTGGAAAGACTCTTGCCGTCCTGGCCTGAATATCATGACCGGCTCATGACTATCGGCCCGATGGGCTATACGCTTGCGCTCAATGTCCGGTATCTCACCCCGCAGATCTATGTTTCGACCTACCCCGACAGTTGGGTCACAGAATATACCAAGGGGCGCTATGTCTTGCTTGATCCCGTTGCTCTCTGGTGCGCTGCCCATACCGGCAATATCAGATGGAGCGAAATTTCCGTGCCTGCGCTGGCCGCGTCGAAACGTGGCGTGATGGCAAGGGCCTCACGGGCTGGGTTGCGCTATGGCGCAGTCTCCTCCCAAAGGAACCGTGACCAGAACGCGCAACGCTGTGGCCTGTCGATCAGCCGTGAAGATCGCGAGCTGGAACCCGACGAGTTGCAGGAGGTTGCCGATATCCTGTCCGCCGTGATCGCCCATGTCGGCCCATTCGGCGGGCTGTCTGTGGATCAGCGGGCGGTGCTGACCGAGCTTGCCAATGGCCACCAGATTGCGGATGCAGCGAAAAAGCTGCGGATCAGCGAGCCGACCTTCAAGCGCAGGCTGGAAGCCGCCCGCAAGAGCCTGGGGGCGAAAACCGCCATGCAGGCCGTTGCACTCGCAGCGGCTCGCGGGTTGCTGGGCCTATCGGAATGACAAATTATCACGCATTGTTCGGGGCGCTGCGAAAGGCCATGCAGGCCTATTCTGATCTGCTGGATGAGGGCATCGACAGGGAGGATCGGAAACTGGCTCAATCCCTGGCCTATGCGAACTTGCTGAGCGCGGGTCAGGCCTTGCATCGCGAAGGGGGGCCTGCGGCGGTGTTCGCAGCGGCCGATCACCTGTCGCGCTGCTTTGCAGAGGGCTCGATGCGGCATTTCGCCCGCCTGTGGGCCGGTTTGATGGCGGATACGACGGTAAATTGAGGGGGCGCGAGAAACCGCCTCCCAGGCTTGAAATCTAAGACCTTCTGCCGCCCAGACGGCACTTCGGGCAGGAGCGGGAGCCTTTGCTCGAGTGATCAGCAAACCAGGGGGAACCCCAGTTTCATCGTCAAGATATTGAAATTTCTGGAGACTTGTCATGTCCCTGTCCAGGTATTCCTGATCCAGGAATTTCAGGACAGCGCAGAAAGCGCTGAGCGTGCAGTTGATCGTGTCGGGGCGCGTCGCGGCGGTGTGACCTAGAAAACCGCGTTCAAATCTCCACCGGTCAGAATGGCAAGGCGGGGCAAGCACTCGCCGAAGCCGAACGGCCCTCGGCTCCAATCGGAGCCTGAGCGACACGCGAAAGACTGTCAGAGATCGAACGCTACTAGGTTCGGTGGACCAAAGCGAAAACCCCTGATGCTATCACAACTCGTTGAAATTACTGGCGACTCCGACAGGACTTGAACCTGTAACCTGCCCCTTAGGAGGGGGCTGCTCTATCCAGTTGAGCCACGGAGCCTTACCAGCCAGCTCTAAATGCTGGGAAATCGCGGCGGGTGCAACAGATTCCGTATCATCCGGTCATGAAGGGTCAAGATGCAGGGGAGGCGAAATTTGGCCCACCGCCTCCCCTGCGGGTCCGTCGCGCCGGTTGAGAGCTTGCGGGCGCGCTGGATTTCCTGATAGCGCTAACATAGCATGTCATCTGCCCTTGGACAAGGCTTTACTTTGGCGCTAACAATGAAATCACAGCCCAAGGAGTGACCCAGCCCGTGACCAGACCCCCTGTTCCCGATCCCCGCCGCACCCTCACCTTGCGCGATGTCTCCGAGGCCTCGGGCGTCAGCGAGATGACGGTCAGCCGGGTGTTGCGCAACCGGGGCGATGTGTCTGACAGCACGCGCGAAAAGGTGCTGCAAGCGGCGCGGGCGCTGGGCTATGTGCCCAACAAGATCGCGGGCGCGCTGGCCTCGCAGCGGGTGAATCTGGTGGGGGTCATCATCCCCTCGATGTCCAACATGGTCTTCCCCGAGGTCATGATGGGCATTTCGGAAACGCTGGAAGACACCGGGCTGCAACCCGTTGTCGGCATTACCAATTACAGCCCTGAGCGCGAGGAATCCGTGCTCTATGAGATGCTGAGTTGGCGCCCCTCCGGCGTCATCATCGCGGGGTTGGAACACAGCCCGGCGGCTCAGGCCATGCTGGACAGCGCGGGTATTCCCATTGTCGAGATCATGGATATTGACGGCGACCCGGTCGACAGCGCCGTGGGCATCTCGCATCGCCGCGCGGGGTTGCAGATGGCCGAGGCGATCGTGGCGGCGGGCTATCGCAAGATCGGCTTTCTGGGCACCAAGATGCCCGATGACCACCGCGCCCGCAAACGGCTGGAGGGCTTCAAGGAAGGTCTCGCCCGCGCCGGTCTCGCCCTGACGGATGAGGAATATTACGCGGGCGGTTCGGCGCTGTTGAAGGGCCGCGAGATGACCGAGGCGATTCTGCGCCGCTCGCCCGATCTGGATTTCCTGTATTACTCCAATGACATGATCGGGGCGGGTGGCCTGCTCTGGTGTCTGGCCAATGGAATCGACGTGCCGGGCCGCGTGGGCCTGGCGGGTTTCAACGGTGTGGAACTGCTCGATGGCCTGCCGCGCCGTCTGGCCACCATGGATGCCTGCCGCCGCGAAATCGGCATCCACGCCGCCGAGATCATCGCCGGCAAGCGCCCCTCGGGCGTGATCGGCGGCGAGCGGATCGAGCTGTTCCCGACGCTGCAACCGGGCGATACCATTCGGAAGGTTTGAGGGCTTGGCAGATG
>CALKAA010000252.1 GCA_937983495.1 uncultured Gemmobacter sp.
ATCTTCGACGGCGCGGCGCTGCGCCGGATCTTCTTCAAGATCAAGATCGACGGCCCCAATCAGGAAAACTTCCTGAAAATCTTCGCGCTGGTGGCGCGCAAGAAGAAGATGCCGATTGATCAGGCCGCCATCATCCATCTGCTCAAGAACAAATACCCGACGATCAACAACAATTACGCCAATTATCAGCCGGTCTTCCTGATCGACCAGATGATTGCGATCTGCGAATTCGAGGGCATCCCCTATCAGATGTCCCCCGAGCTGATCGACCGGGCCTGGGCCAATATGTTCGTCAAGAACGAGGCTATCGCCCGCTGACCGCACGTCCGCGCGCGCGCCCCGAGTTTTAGACGAAAACTCGGTCCCGATCCTTCGCAGAAGGATCGGTTCACGCGGCGGCGGTTTCGCGAATCCGCTGCACCATCGCCCGCACCCCGTTGGAGCGTTGCGCCGACAGGTGTTCGTCCAGCCCCAGCCGCGCCAGTTCTGCCGCCGCATCCACCTGTCCCAGATCGGCGACCGGCAGCCCGGCATAAAGCGCATGCAGCACCGCGATCAGCCCGCGCACGATCATGGCATCGGATGTGCCCTGAAACTCAAAGCGCCCGTTTTCCACCAGCGGGCGCAGCCAGACCTGGCTGGCGCAGCCCTCCACCTTGAAGGCCGGCACCTGAAAGGCCGGGTCCAGATCGGGAAAGGCCTTGCCCAGCTCGATCACATGGCGATAGCGGTCTTCCCAATCGTCCAGAAATTCGAAGGTTTCAACGATTTCCTCGAATGCGGGCGTGGCCATGGTTTTCTCCTTCTTTCGCCTATCGCTAAGCCTGCGGCGGCAAAACGTCCAGAGGGGCGCTTTTCAAATGCCGCGCCATGCGCTAGCCAAGGGCAGGTGCCATGGATGGGCGCGAAAGGGTCTGGGATGAGAAAACCGCTGCTTGCCGCATTGACGCTGGTGACCTTCACCTCTGCCTGTGGCTTTGGCCAATCGCGGTTCAATCCGTTCAACTGGTTCGGCGGTGCCGAAACTGCAGCCCCGGCCGAACCCAGCGTGGTCGATGCCGAAGACCCGCGCGCGCTGGCCATGCAAATCACCGCGTTGAAGGTTGACGCCATGCCCGGTGGGGCCATCATCCGGGCCACAGCCGTGACCGAAACCCAAGGCTGGTGGGATGCCGAGCTGGTGGCGGTGGACAAGAACCCGCCCGATGGCAAGCTGGTCTATGAATTCCGCGTCTTCCCGCCGGTGGCGCAGGCCAATGTCTCCACCCCGCAATCGCGCAGCATCACGGCAGCGGTTTATCTGTCCGACATCGCTTTGCAGACCGTTTCCAGCATCACCGTGCAGGGCGCGACGAACGGCCTGACCAGTCGCCGCTAAGACGCAGGCAAAGGGCCGGGCGCAAAGCGCGCACCCTGCCCTCCCGGCGTCAGACCAGCGAGACCACCTGCACCATGCTGCCCTTGGCAGTCAGCGCGATCTCGCCCTTGCACAGGCGCAGCGCATCCAGCCCGAAGGCCTCCTGCCGCCAGCCTTTCAGCGCCGGAATATCCCGCTCGCCCGCCGCAATCGCATCCAGCTCCGCCGCCGAGGCGATCAGCTTGGCCGCCACGCCAAGGCTCTCCGATTTGGCCTTGAGCAGCACCCGCAGCAGATCGGCCAGCGCCGGGTTCACCTGCAACTGCTCGCGCGACAGATCGGGTTTCGGCATATCCTCGGGCTTCATCTCCAGCCCGGCCTTCACCGCCGCCAGAATGCCATCAGCAATATCGCCCCGCCGCCCCTCGCGCAGCAGCAGACGCGAGCGCCCCAGCTCCTCGTGATTGGTCGGCCGGGTGGAGGCGATCTCCAGCAGCGCATCATCCTTCATCACGCGCGAACGCGGCACGTTGTTCTGCTGGGCATAGGCCTCGCGGAACTCGGCCAAGGCCTTCACCAGCGCCAGAAACCGCCCCGAGGTGGTGCGCGTCTTCACCCGCATCCAGGCCTCGGCAGGCCGAATCGTATAGGTCTCCGGGTCGGTCAGCAGCGTCAGCTCCTCGGCCACCCAGGCCTCACGCCTGGATTTGGCAATCTGCTTGGCCAAGCTTTCATAGACCACCCGCAGATGCGTCACATCGGCCAGCGCATATTCCTTTTGCGCGGTGCTGAGCGGGCGGCGCGACCAGTCGGTGAAGCGCGAGGTCTTGTCGAGGCTCTCGCGCGCGATCTTCTTCACCAGCGTCTCGTAACCCACCTGCTCGCCATAGCCGCAGACCATGGCCGCCACTTGCGTATCGAACAGCGGCTCGGGGAAGACCCCGCCTTCCACAAAGAAAATCTCCAGATCCTGCCGCGCAGCATGGAACACCTTCACCGTGTCCTTGTGGCGGAACAGGTCATAGAGCGGTTCCATGCTCATGCCCTCGCCCTCGATCGGGTCCACCAGCACCGCCTCGCCCTCCTTGCCCGGCAGCGCCATCTGGATCAGGCACAGCTTGGACCAATAGGTCCGCTCGCGCAGAAACTCGGTGTCGATGGTGACATAGGGCTGGGCCTTGGCGGCCTCGCAAAAGGCGGCGAGGTCTTCGGTCGTGGTGATCGTGCGCATGGGCATCTTTCCTGGGCCCCGCAGGCAAAAGCGGGGGCATCACGGGGGCATCCCGCCTTTCCGCTATAGGGGCGGGCAGGATGAAAGGAAAGCCTTGCAGCCATGACCAGTCCCCTCATCGTGGCCGCCATGCCCCAGTTTTTCACCCATGGCCTGCGCTTTGCCGGGCATCTGGCCCCTGTGTTTTGGACGGTGCTTTGCCCAGCCTCCCCCGTCAGCCGCCCCGTCGCTGCCCCCCCCGTGCGGGGCTCGCCTCGGCTCTGCCCTTCCGATCTGCTGCCGCAGGGGTGCGGCGAGGTGATCCTGTCACGCCGCCGCACCCCACAGGCTCAGGCCAGAACCGCCAGATCCTTGGCTTCAAAGCCACCGACCCGCTCGCCCGCGCGCACCTTGTTCACCCAGGCCGGGTCCGAGATCAGCGCCCGCCCAACGGCGATCAGGTCGAACTCCTCGCGCTCCATACGCTCCACCAACTGATCCAGCGGCGTCGCCTCAGAACCCTGTCCGGCAAAGGCCCCAAAGAATTCGCCCGACAGCCCGACCGAACCGACCGAGATGGTCGCGGCCCCGGTCACGCGCTTCACCCAACCGGCGAAGTTCAGCCCCTTTTCGCCATCCAGTTCGGGGAATTCCGGCTCCCAGAACCGGCGCTGCGAGGCGTGGATGACATCTGCCCCCGCCTCGACCAACGGGATCAGCCAGGCCCCCAGCTCGGCCGGAGTGCTGGCCAGACGCGCCTTGTAATCCTGCTGCTTCCACTGGCTGACCCGCAGGATCAGCGGAAAATCCGGGCCGATGGCGGCCCGCGTCGCCCGCACGACCTCCGCCGCGAAACGCGCCCGGTCGGCAATGCTCGCCCCGCCCCAGCGGTCCTCGCGCTGATTGGTGCCGGCCCAGAAGAACTGGTCGATCAGATAGCCATGCGCACCATGCAACTCGGCCACGTCAAAGCCCAAATCCCTAGCCGCCTTCGCCGCCTTGGCAAAAGCCGCGATCGTGTCGGCAATATCTTCCTCGCGCATCGCCACGCCGCGCGCCTCGCCCGGCGCATTCAGCCCCGAGGGGCTTTCCACCGGGGCCTCCGGCTGCCACTCGCCCGCCCGGGTGGCCCCGGTGTGCCAGATCTGCGGCCCCATCTTGCCGCCTGCGCCATGCACCGCGTCAATCACGCCCTTCCAGCCCGCCAGCGCCGCCTCGCCATGGAAGAACGGGATACCCGGCAAGTTGCGAGAGGCCGGAC
>CALKAA010000253.1 GCA_937983495.1 uncultured Gemmobacter sp.
AGCGTGCAGCGCCCGATACGGCCGAACCCATTGATGGCAACAGTGATGGTCATGCGCGTGCTCTCCCGAGTCTGATCCCGAATTGGCTTCGGGGATACACGCGGATGCCGCATGCGCAAAGCAGAAAAACGACTGTTTTTCATTGTGTTAGCGCAAACCTGCGGTGTTTTCGCTAACATTCCCCGCAGATTGGCATCTTTCCGCGCGGGGCGGGCTGCGCTACTGTCCGCCGGTATTTTCGGGGGATATGTGATGAGCGGATTGCTTGCGCTGCTGGATGATGTGGCGGCGATTGCCAAGGTGGCGGCAGCTTCGGTGGATGATGTGGCCGCGGCTGCGGCCAAGGCCGGGTCCAAGGCGGCGGGGGTCGTGATCGACGACGCCGCCGTGACGCCGAAATATGTGCATGGCTTTTCGGCGGATCGTGAACTGCCGATCATCTGGCGCATCGCCAAGGGCAGCCTGAAAAACAAGCTGATCATCCTTCTGCCGGGCCTGCTGCTGCTGAACACTTTTGCGCCCTTTGTCATCACGCCGCTGTTGATGCTGGGCGGGGCCTATCTGTGTTTCGAGGGGGCCGAAAAGGTGCTGCACATGTTCGCTCCTTATGCCGATGAGGCAGTCGAGGCGGATTTCGACACCAAAGACCCAAGCCATCTGGAGGAGGAAAAGGTGGCGGGTGCCATCAAGACCGATTTCATCCTCTCGGCCGAGATCATGACGATTGCGCTGGCAGCCATTCCGGAAAGCGCGGTCTGGATGGAGGCGATCACGCTGGCGGTGGTCGGCACGATCATTACGGCGGCGGTCTATGGCGCGGTGGCGCTGATCGTGAAGATGGATGATGTGGGCCTGCATATGGCGAAGGGCGGCACTGGCGCGGGTCGGGCCATCGGACGTGGGCTGGTGGCGGGGATGCCCAAGCTGATGGCGTTTCTGTCCACGGTTGGCACCCTGGCGATGCTGTGGGTGGGCGGCAATATCGTGATCCATGGCATGCATGAGCTGGGCGCGCATGAGCCCTATGGCAGCATTCACCATCTGGCCGAGGTCGCAGCCCATGCCATGCCCGCCAGCCTGCAAGGCTTTGTGAACTGGCTGGTGACGGCGGCCTGTGATGGGGTGCTGGGGCTGGGTCTTGGCCTCTTGATCGTGCCGCTGGTGACGCGCGTGCTGCTGCCGCTGATGGGGAAGCAAGCGGCGCATTGAGGACAATAATGTAATGGGGAACCGATCGGCGCTCCGTTATATTATAGCCTTGCTAATATTATCAGACTATCGCGTAACTCCGTCTTTTCGTCAGGGTCCATTAACCTGAATGCCCATCCGTAATCCATTATGTCGCTGATGATACGCGAGGTGAGAGAGGCAAATGTGTTGACGCCACTGAAATCTATTGACCAGCTGGCAGGCGCAAAATGGATGAACTGATTGCGTATTTCGTCGTGTAGGCGTTTCAGATAAGAAAATTCATCATCGCTGAGATTGAATGTATTTCCGCCAGAAGGCCTGTTGCCAGCTTTTCCATCCCGCAATGCCCTCAGCAAGTCTGGAAAAGCCATGATTCTTGTCTTTGGTGGCTTTAGTGCAGGGGTGGTGCGAGAGGCTTCCAGGTAATTAAGCCAAACTAAGGTGTCTTTTTCATTCGTTACTCCAATTGGAGTAGCTGTTGTTGTCAGATGGCACACACATGCCCCCTGCAAGGCCGCGTGCAATGCTAGAAATGCCCATTTCCATGCATAGGGATCACTTTTTGCCAGTTCGATGCAATGCAACGCATGTCTGACATTTGCGATAACATCCCTATTTGAATCTATATCGAGCCATACTGATGTGGTCATTTTGAAAGCCCTCACAATGACTAACTATAGCAAAAAGGGCCGCATGATGCGGCTCTTTTTCGTTTTGGGTCATGCGATTTTTCGCCGAAAAATCGGGGTCCAGGTGACCCCGATCAGAGCAGCGCTTTGGCCTTGGCAACGGTCGCTTCGGCGGTGATGCCGAATTCCTGATACAGGCGTTCTGCCGGGGCCGAGGCGCCGAAGGAGGACATGCCGACGAAATCGGCCTTGGCCTCGCGCCCACGCTCGCCCAGCAGCCAGCGATCCCAGCCCATGCGCACGCCCGCCTCGATGGCGATGCGGGCCGGGCCTGCAGGCAGCACTTTCTTGCGATAGGCCTCGTCCTGCGCTGCGAACAGTTCCATGCAGGGCATGGAGACGACCCGGGTGCCGATGCCTTCGGCCTCCAGCATCTCGCGGGCTTTCAGCGCGATTTCCACCTCGGTGCCGGTGGCGATCAGGATGACCTGACGCTTGCCGGTCGCTTCGGCCAGAACATAGGCGCCCTTGGCGGTCAGGTTCTGGTTGGTATGGGTTTTGCGCACGGCGGCCACACCCTGACGGCTGAGCGCCATGACGGAAGGCGTCGTCTTGGTGGAGAGCGCCAGTTCCCAGGCCTCAGCCGTTTCCACCAGATCGGCGGGGCGGAAGACCCAGGTGTTCGGCGTGGCGCGGCTGATCGCCAGATGCTCGACCGGCTGGTGGGTCGGGCCATCTTCACCAAGGCCGATGCTGTCATGGGTCATGACATAAACGACCGGGATCTGCATCAGCGCCGACAGGCGCATCGAGGGGCGCGCATAATCGGTGAAGCACATGAAGGTGCCTGCATAGGGGCGCACGCCGCCATGCAGCGCCATGCCGTTCATCGCGGCGGCCATGCCATGCTCGCGGATGCCCCAATAGACGTAACGACCCTTGCGGTTCAGCGGGTCGAACACGCCCAGATCGGGGGTCTTGGTGTTGTTGGAGCCGGTCAGGTCGGCCGAACCGCCAATGGTTTCCGGCATCACCGGGTTCACGGCGGCCAGAACAACTTCGGAGGCCGAGCGGGTGGCCAGTTTCTTTGGTGCCTCAACGGCGGCTTTCTTCACGCCGCGGATGGCGCCGGCCAGCTTGGCGGGCGCATCGCCCGAGAACAGGCGGTTGAACTCGGCCTGTTTCCCGGCGGGCAGGGCGGCCAGACGGGCTTCCCATTCGGCGCGGGCGGCGGCACCACGGGCACCAGTCGCTTCCCAGGCAGCTTTCACATCGGCGGGGATTTCGAAGGGGCCATGATCCCAGCCGTAAACGGCGCGGGTATCGGCGATCAACTGTTTGTCGGTCAGCGCGCCATGGCCTTTCGAGGTGTCCTGCGCCGAGGAGCCAAGCGCGATATGGGTCTTGCAGGCGATCAGCGCCGGGCGGGGCGAGCGTTTGGCGCGGTCCAGCGCCGCGTCGATCTCGACCGGATCATGGCCGTCGCATTCGAAGACATCCCAGTCACTTGCCGCGAAGCGGGCCATCTGGTCGGTCACGTCCGACAGTTCGACCTTGCCGTCAATGGTGATGCCGTTGTTGTCCCACAACACGATGAGGCGCGAGAGCTGATGCTTGCCGGCAATGCCGATGGCCTCCTGGCTCACGCCCTCCATCAGGCAGCCGTCACCGGCGATGACATAGGTGTAGTGATCCATCAGCTTGGCCCCATACCGGGCGCGCAGGCTTTCTTCGGCCATGGCAAAGCCCACGGCGTTGGAGATGCCCTGACCCAGCGGGCCGGTGGTGGTTTCCACGCCCTCCAGATGGCCATATTCCGGGTGGCCGGCGGTGCGGGCACCCCATTGGCGGAAGTTCTTCAGCTCCTCCAGCGTGGCCTGTTTGTAGCCCGTGAGGTGCAGCAGGCTGTAGATCAGCATCGAGCCATGGCCCGCCGACAGGATGAACCGGTCCCGGTTCGGCCACAGCGGCGCGGCGGGATCGAAGTTCAGGTGCTTTTCAAACAGCACGGTCGCCACATCGGCCATGCCCATCGGCATGCCGGAATGGCCGGAATTGGCGGCCGCGACCGCATCCAGCGTCAGCACGCGGATGGCGCAGGCTTTCTTCCAATGGTGGGGGTGCTGGGCGCGCAGGCTGGCAATATCCAAGGCGGCGATCCTTATGTGTGACGGGCTC
Organism: uncultured Gemmobacter sp.; assembly: GCA_937983495.1. Lineage (GTDB taxonomy): Bacteria > Pseudomonadota > Alphaproteobacteria > Rhodobacterales > Rhodobacteraceae > Gemmobacter. Next base: position 3,999 of record CALKAA010000253.1, read on the forward strand.
TCGGCCCGTGTCCTACCAGTCTGAGTGCCAAGATCAAGCAAATGGCGGCTATTCCCGCCCGAAAAACGCTCCTCGGGGGGCGCAATCCCGCCAATCTTTGCGTTAAGATCATTCAGACACGGCCCGTTGCGATTCGTGCCCCTGGTCTTGGGGGATGTCATTGGTGTTGGGTCCAAATGGGAAAACCCGAAGAAGGCAGAGAGCATGACCGATTTGGCTGAGCTGGAGCGCAGGATCGTCGCGGCCTTGGCGCGCGTGGATGCGGGGCTCGACCGGCTGCAAATGCAGGCAGCGGAGGCCTCCGGGCGTCCGGTGACGGAGGCCGCGGCGGCGGTGTTGTCGGAGGTTGTGACGGCGGCGGATGGCTCCGGCACCTCTGACCCTTGGGTGGCGGGGGCAGAGCCTTCGGCAGATGAACAGGGCGAAGCTCTGGAACCGGTTGAAGCCTCTGATGCACAATCCGAGGCGGCTATTGATGCTGAGGCCGAAGTCGCCCCCCCAGCAGAAGATGGCGCGCTTGAGGCGCTGCGGGCCGAACTCGCGGCGGAAAAGGCGCAGGTTGCCGCGTTGATGGAACGCATCCGCGCCCTCAAGGGGCGCGAAAGCCGCAATGAGGCGGGGTTGCAGGCGCGGATTGATCAATTGACCAAGCAACTGGATGTTCAGGGTCTGGAACTGCATCGCTTGCGCAAAAGCATGATCCAGTTGCGCGAGGCGCTCCGGGTGCTGCGCGAAGGGGCGGATGGGGCCTGTGTCGATGCGGCCATGATCAACAAGGCCATGCTGGCCGAGCTGGAGGGGCTGCGCGCGGCGCGCTCCTCGGAAACGGTGGAGCTGGAAGAGATCATCGCCGAGCTTGCCGCTCTGACCGGAGAGGAGAAGGCGGATGCCTGAGGTTGTGATCACCATTGGCGGGCGTGAGTTTCCTGTCGCCTGTCAGGCCGGCGAGGAGCATTTCCTGCGTTCGGCCGCCGCCATGCTGGATGCCGAAGCGGCACCGCTGGTGCAACAGATGGGCCGCCTGCCCGAAGCGCGCATGCTGTTGATGGCGGGTCTGATGCTGGCCGACAAGACCGCCGCGCTGGAAGATGAGATGCGCAACCTGAAAGCCCGGCTGGCCAGTCTGGAGGCCCAGGCGACGCCCGAGCCGGTGCGCATCGAGGTGCCGGTGGTGCCGCCGCAGGTGAGCCAGACCTTGGCGGAGATCGCGGAGCGCGCAGAGGCTCTGGCTGCCAGGGTGGAAGCCTGAGCCCAGTGCGCGCATGAAAAAGCCCGCCTTTCGGCGGGCTTTGCATTTGCAAATCAGGTGGTTTGCAAATTTCAGGCGTTCGCTTCACGGATCTTGTCTGCGGCTTCCTTGTTGAAGGCCACACCATTGGTTTCGAACAGCGTGTCCAACTCGCCCGAGATGGTCATCTCGGTCACGATGTCGCAGCCGCCGATGAACTCACCCTTCACATAAAGCTGCGGGATGGTCGGCCAATCGGAAAAATCCTTGATCCCTTGGCGAATCTCGGCATCGGCCAGCACGTTCACATCGGCAAATTCGACGCCCATGTAATTGAGGATGCCGGCCACGCGGCTGGAGAAGCCACATTGCGGCATCATCTTGGTGCCCTTCATGAACAGCACCACGTCATTCTTGCTGATCGTCTCGCGGATCTGGTCCTGCGCGCTCATACCCGTTGTTCCTTTTTCGCTCTCCAGCGGTCGACCCGGCGCTGCCGTGTCCACATCCCGCTGCCATATTTCATGAAAAGCGCCAAGTTGTGGCAAATGTCCAGCGCCGACAACAGCCGCAAACCTGCGTCAATCAGGCGCAAACATGCCGATAACGCATCCATTGCAGCTTATTCTGGGGCCTTGGTGGTCAGGGCCAGCGCGTGCAATTCGCCATTGGCCCCATCCATCTTGCCCTTCAGGCTGGCATAGACCGCGCGCTGTTGCTGCACCCGGTTCATGCCCTTGAAGCTGGCGTCGATCACCTCGGCCGCCCAGTGATTGCCATCCCCTGCGAGATCGGTGATCGTGATCTTCGCCTCCGGGAAACTTTCCCGGATCAGCGCCTCGATATCCTTGCCTTCCATGGCCATGGTCGTCTCCTGTCCTTCCGGATCAATCTAGGATGAGGGTGAGGCCCCTGCAAGGCAGGTCATGCGCGGCCTGAGGGCTTGGCCCGTTCCTCACGCCATTCGCGGGCGAGCAATGCGTAGAAAATACAATCGACCCAATGGCCATCGCTGCGTTTCCAACATTCGCGCCAGACACCCTCTTGCACGAAACCGGCCTTCTGGAAAAAGCGGATGGCGCGGGTATTGTCTGCCGTGCAGTCGAGGCCAAGCCGGTGCCCGTGCCTGTGATCGAAAACCTCGATCAGGAGCGCCTCCAGGAAGGAGCGGCCTTGTCCGGTACCTTGTCCGGGACGTTGCACCGCAAATTCGCGCAAGCCCCACACGTCAGGAAGCCATTCTGTCAGAACGGCAAAGCCCGAAGGGGTGTTCTGCTCCATCCAGAGGAGCAGGTTGCCTTCCGCCTGAAGGGCCTCGATCTCGCCCGGATCGGGCGGGTCGAGATAGGCGCTGTTGCAGTCAGCCGTCCAAAGGGCATGCACGAAGCTGACATGCTCCGGGCATGCCGGAACGATCATTCGCCAATCGCCGCAGCAAAGGCCCCGCGATAGAGCGCTGAAAGGGCGGCCAAGGGGGTGCTGTCTGCACCCAGCGTCACCGTGCTGCCACCGAAGCGGCCCACGCGCAGAACCGGCACGCCAGTCGTCAGGGCGGCGGCTTCGATGGCCTTGGCACCGTCTTCCGAAACGGCGAGCAGATAGCGCGCCTGATCTTCGCCGAACAGCGTCGGAATGTCGCCCGCGTCAAGGCTCAGGCCAAGGCCCGCGCCCTCGGCCATCTCGAAGGCCGCCAGCGCCAGACCGCCATCGCCCAGATCGGTGCAGGCCCGCACCGATTTGCGGATGCTGCGCAGGAAATCGCCGTTGCGCTTCTCGGCGACCAGATCGACGACCGGCGCATCGCCGGCCTCAATGCCAAAGGCCTCGGCCAGCAGCGCCGATTGGCCCAGATGGCCGAATGTCTCGCCGATCAGCAGGGCAATATCGCCCTCGGCGGGCTGGCCCGCGATCAGATCGTCGAGGCTGGAGAGGATGCCCACCGCGCCGATGGTCGGTGTGGGCAGAATGGCCGAACCGTCGGTCTCGTTATAGAGCGAGACGTTGCCCGAGACGATCGGCATATCCAGTGCCGCCACGGCTGCGCCGATACCTTTGATCGCACCCACGAATTGCCCCATGATTTCAGGCTTTTCCGGGTTGCCGAAGTTCAGGTTGTCGGTGGTGGCAAGGGGCAGGGCCCCCACGGCGGTGAGGTTGCGATAGGCCTCGGCCACGGCCTGCTTGCCGCCCTCGAACGGGTTGGCCTTCACATAACGCGGTGTCACATCGCTGGTGAAGGCCAGCGCCTTGCCGGTGCCATGCACCCGCACCACGCCCGCCGCCATGCCGGGGCGGATCACGGTATCAGCGCCCACCTGGCTGTCATATTGCTCCCAGACCCAGGCCTTGTGGGCATAAGACGGGCTGGAAATCAGCGCTTTCAGCGCGTCAATCGCGCCAATCGCGGGCACCTCGCCCAAAGGCGCGGCAGCCGGAGTTTCCACCCAGGGCCGGTCATATTCCGGCGCGTTCGACGACAGTTTCGACAGCGGCAGATCGGCTTTCACCTCATTGCCCAGCAGGATGAGGAAGCGGTCCTCGGGGATGGTTTCGCCCACGATGGCAAAATCCAGATCCCATTTTTCAAAGATCGCCCGCGCCTCAGCCTCTTTTTCGGGCTTCAGCACCATGAGCATGCGCTCCTGGCTTTCCGACAGCATCATCTCATAGGCGGTCATCGCCGCCTCGCGCTGCGGCACGGCGTCGAGGTTCAGCTTGATGCCAAGCCCGCCCTTGTCGCCCATCTCGACCGCCGAGCAGGTGAGGCCGGCGGCCCCCATATCTTGAATCGAGATCACCGCGCCCGAGCCCATCAGCTCCAGGCTGGCCTCCAGCAGGCGCTTTTCGGTGAAGGGGTCACCAACCTGCACGGTGGGGCGCTTTTCCTCGATCGTGTCATCGAATTCGGCCGAAGCCATGGTGGCCCCGCCGACGCCATCGCGGCCCGTCTTGGCACCCAGATAGACGACCGGCATCCCCACGCCCGAAGCGACCGAGTAAAAAATCTTGTCGGTATCGGCGATACCAGCCGCAAAGGCATTCACAAGGCAATTGCCGTTATAGCTGCGGTGGAAGCGCACTTCACCGCCCACAGTCGGCACGCCGAAGGCGTTGCCATAGCTGCCAATGCCCTCAACGACGCCTTTCACCAGGTGGCTGGTTTTCGGATGCGAGGGCAGGCCGAAAGACAACGCATTCATCGCGGCAATCGGGCGGGCACCCATGGTGAACACATCGCGCAGGATGCCGCCGACACCGGTGGCCGCGCCCTGATGTGGCTCGATGTAAGAGGGGTGGTTATGGCTTTCCATCTTGAAGATGACGGCTTGCCCGTCGCCGATATCGACCACACCGGCATTCTCGCCGGGGCCGCAAATCACCTGCGGGCCGGTGGTCGGCAGGGTGCGCAGCCATTTCTTCGAGGATTTGTAAGAGCAATGCTCGTTCCACATCGCCGAGAAGATGCCCAACTCCGTGAAGGTCGGCTCGCGCCCGATGATGTCAAGGATACGCTGGTATTCATCGGGTTTGAGGCCATGCGAAGCGATCAGCTCGGGCGTGATTGCGGGGTCGGTCATGGCATCCCTCATCTGTGAAAGGCCGAAATCTGCGGGCTTGTGCGCCTCTTAGGGTATCCGGGCCAAGCGGAAAAGGTGCGCATGGGGGGCGGCAGCAAACTTTTTTCGCCACGGTCGCAGTTTTTTCCGGAGCCTCTGTCGAAATCTGGGAAGGTGAAGCGTCCTTGGGACATCGACAAACGCAAAACTGGATGTGCAACATGACCGCTCTGACAATTACTGCGCTTCATGCCCTGCCGCTGGCCTTGATCTATCTGGTGCTTTGGTTCCGCGTGACCCAGATGCGCGCTGGCCTGGCTGTCTCTATCGGTGACAATGGGAATGTGACCCTGCATGAACGCATCCGCCAGCACGGCAATTTTGTGGAATGGGTGCCCATGGTTCTGATCCTGATGATTCTGGCGGAATCCTTGGGGACGGATGGCCTCTACCTGCATGCGTCAGGGGCGTTGCTGGTTCTGGGGCGGCTGGCCCATCCTTTCGGGCTGAAGGCACATCGCCCGACCCATGCGCTGCGGATCGTGGGCAACAGCACCAATATTCTGGCCATGGTGACGCTGATCGTCTGTCTGGCTCTGCGCCTGTTTTGAAACTGCAAATCGCAAACCGGAAACTTTGCAAACATAACGGAGGCCGAAGATGCAATATATGGCGCTGATCTATACCGACCCCGCGCTGGAACCTGCCTGGGGGACGCCTGAATTCGATGCGATGATGAAGGGCTATTTCGACGTGAATGATGCGCTCAAGGCCGCGGGTCATCTGATCGCCGGGGAAGGGCTGCAAGGGGTGGAAACGGCCACCTCGCTCCGGTTGCGGGGCGGCAAGGTGGAAACCATGGATGGCCCCTTTGCCGAAACGAAGGAGCATCTGGGAGGCTATTACATCATGGATGTGCCCGATCTGGAGACGGCGTTGAAATATGCCGCAATGATCCCTTCGGCAGCCTTCGGCACGATCGAGCTGCGCCCGTTGATGGATTACAACCCGGCCGGAAAGTGAGGGCTTGCGCGCCTGTCAGGGTGTCCGGGGCAAGCGGAAATGGGGCAAGCGGAAATGATGCGCCTGTGGCGGCAGATTTTTCGCCCCGGCTGCCGTCTTTTCGGGCCCTCTGTCGAAATCCGGGGAGGCGAAGCGTCCTGAGGGCATCGACAAACGCGAGGCAGGATTTGCACCATGACCGCACCTGCCATGATCCTGGTCGCGGCGCTGAGACGTTCGTTCCTGTTGTGAGCCGACCTGCATTTTGATTAACCAATGGAGAAGATGATGAAATACATGGTTCTGCTTTACGGTGATCCTGCTGATGATCCCATGCCGGGCAGCCCCGAATTTGACCCATGGATGGAGGAGTTCATGACGCTCGATACGCGCATGGCCCATGTGGCGACGGTTCTGTCAGGTGAGGGGCTTCAGGGCGTGGAGACCGCCTCTTGCCTCAAAGCGCCCAATGGAAAGGTAGAGATCATGGATGGCCCCTTTGCCGAGACGCGCGAGCATCTGGGTGGCTATTACCTGATCGAAGCGGCCAGTCTGGAGGATGCTCGGACCTTTGCGGCTGCGATCCCGATTGCCCGCACGGGCACAATCGAGATTCGTCCTGTCATGGATTACGACCCGGCCGGAAACTGAGATGACACAGGCCGCCCGCGCCCTTGCGACCAGCCGGGCTCTCGCCCGCGTGATGGCCGAGGATCGCGGGCGGCTGCTGGCCGCCTTGATGGCGCGGCTGGGAGATTTCGACCGCGCCGAAGAGGCCTTGGCCGA